>JBDTSC010000105.1:0-10909 GCA_039931375.1 Ardenticatenales bacterium | reverse complement strand
CCACGGCTTCAGCCGTTGTCCCCCCGACCGCCACCACCACCACCACCCCGCCCCCCCCTCCCACTCATGACCCCCCTCCTCACCGAAGCCCTCCGCCGCCTCAACCTCGTCCTCGCCAGCACGACGGTCCTCTTCGCGTTCAGCCTGCTGGCGTACCTGTTCGTGTACAACGTCCGCAACGCGGTCGCGCGGGCGTTCGTGCGGGTGCTGGCGCTGGTGACGATCGTGTATGTTGGCGACGTGTTCCTTGCGGCGGGGCGGCTCGGGGCGGCGAACCCGGCGACGGACTTTTGGCTGCGCTTCGAGTGGGTCGGCGTCGCGCTCGTCGCGCCGGCGTTCTTTGCGATGGGCAGCGCGCTCATGGCCACGACGGGCCGGGCGCCGGCGCGGGGCGGGCTGTATGTGGGGCTGGCGTGGGCGTCCGGGCTGGCGGCGCTGGCGGCGGTGCTCGGCTCGGCGGCGATCGTCGGGGCGCCGTTCGGGCCGGCGGGGGCGGTGCGCCTGGCGCCGGGGCCGTACTTCGGGCTGTTCGCGCTCGGGTTCGCGGCGTGGACGGCCGGCGGGACGTGGCTCGTGTGGCGGGCGCGGGCGCGGGCGCTGACGCCCCGTTCGCGTCGGCGCAACGCGTCCTTGCTCGTGTCCGTCGTCGCGCCGCTGTCCGTGTTCCCGTACCTGGCGATCGGCGGCGGCGGGATCGCCCCGAGCGCGGCGGCGTGGCACCTCGTGAACATCGCCGCGAACGCCTCGCTGGCGACGATGCTGGTCCTGGTGGCGTACGGCGTCGCGTTCAACGGGACGCTGACGCCCGAGCGGGCCGTCCGCCGCGACTTCGTGAAGTACCTCGTGCACGGGCCGGCGCTGGGCGCGCTCGCGCTGCTCATGCTGCAGTCCATCCCGCACCGCCTCGAGACCAGCCTCGGCCTGCCGCACGACGCCGTGCTCAGCCTGGCGGTCGTGCTCGGGATCGTCGGCTACCAGTTCGTGGTGCGCGCCGCCAAGCCGTACGTGGACCGGATCATCTTCAGCGGCGAGGGCCGCGACGTGCTCTGGCTGCGGCGGCTGGACGAGCAGCTGCTGACGTCGCACGACCTCGCGCAGCTCCTCGAGAACATCATCGCCGTCCTGTGCGATCGGCTGCGCGTCGGCACGGGCTGCGTCGTCGGCCTGGGCGAGGGGCGGCCGGCGGTCGATGCGTGGACGGGCGACCGGAACCGGACGCTCGCGCTGCTGGCGGCGGTCGACCTGCCGGCGATCGCGGACGACGCGGACGCGGACGGCTACGCCGGCACCCACCTGGGCTTCCGGATGTACGCGCTGCGGGCGCGCGGCGGCGGAGCGTTCCTCGGGCTGCTGGCGGTCGAGGACCCGGCGCGGGCGCTCGCGCCGGACGAGGCGGCGATGGTATCGTCCCTCGTCTTCTCCGCCCAGGAGGCGCTCGAGGAGCGCGTCATCCAGCAGCGCGTGATCGGCTCGCTGCGGGCGCTCGAACCGGAGCTGGCTGGGCTGCAACGGCTGCGGGGATCGCTCGAGCCGCTGGCGGGCGGGGCGTCCGATGGGCGGGAGGGCTCGGCGGTGGCGGACGCGGACCGGACGATCGAGGACCCGGCGTTCACCGGTTGGGTGCGGGACGCGCTGGCCCACTACTGGGGCGGCCCGAAGCTCTCGGAGAGCCCGCTGCTGAGCCTTGACGTCGTACGATCCGCGCTGCGGGAGCACGACGGGAATCCGGGGCGCGCGATCCGCGCCGTCCTCGAGCAGGCGCTCGAACAGCTGAAGCCGGACGGCGAACGCAGCCTGACGGCCAGCCAGTGGCTGCTGTACAACATTCTCGAGCTCAAGTTCGTGCGCGGCAACAGCGTGCGGGAGATCGCCGAGCGCCTCGCGCTCTCCGAGAGCGACCTGTATCGCAAGCAGCGCATCGCGATCGAGGCTCTGGCGCAGCAGCTGGCCGTGATCGAGGCGGCGACGGCGGCGGGCGCAGGCGACGTGGATCGACCGCCCGCGGCGGCGTTGGATGGCGAGACGGAGACCGCTCCGGTTGGCCGTCCGGCACGCTGATCCGCTTGGCTTCGGATTGCGCCGACCGCTCCGTACGTCTACCATCGCGTTCCGGCGCACGCGCGGCGGCGGTTTTGGACACCCAGGAGAGACGAGACGATGAAGTGGCGTGACCGACGGCAGAGTTCGAACGTCGAGGACCGGCGTTCGTTGGGGACGGGCCAGGCCGCCGGCATCGGCGGTGTCGGGCTGCTGATCGTGCTGGCGCTCAGCCTGCTGTTCAAGGTCGACCCGCGCGAGATCCTGGGCGATCAGGCCCTCAACGGCGGAGGCGGTCAGGCGGCCGAGCCGGCGCCGCTGTCCGCCGAGGATCAGGAGCTCGGGCAGTTCGTGTCTGTCGTATTGGCGGACACGGAGGACGTGTGGAACGGGAAGTTCCAGGCCATGGACAAGCAGTACGTCGAACCGAAGTTGGTGCTCTTCAGCGGCCAGGTGCAGTCCGCCTGCGGCACCGCCACCGCCGCGGTCGGGCCGTTCTACTGCCCCGGCGATCAGCAGGTCTACATCGACCTCGACTTCTACAAAGTGCTCCGCCAGCGGCTCGGCGCGCCCGGTGACTTCGCGCAGGCCTACGTGATCGCGCACGAGGTGGGCCACCACGTCCAGAACCTGCTCGGGATCAGCGACCAGGTCGAGCGAGGTCGCGGCGGCGCCTCGGAAGCGGAGGCCAACGCCCTGTCCGTGCGCCTCGAGCTGCAGGCCGACTGCTTCGCCGGCATCTGGGCGCGCGGCGCCGAGGAGATGAAGGACGTCTTGGAGGCGGGCGACCTGGACGAGGCGATCAACGCGGCCCAGGCGATCGGCGACGACCGCCTGCAGAAGCAGTCGCAAGGGTACGTCGTGCCCGACTCGTTCACCCACGGCACGTCGGAGGAGCGGAGCAAGTGGCTCGCCCGCGGCGTGAACGAGGGGACGATCGAGGCGTGCGATACGTTCTCGGGGTCGATCGATATCGAGAAGTGAGGTAGGTGCGATGCCGCGCCGCCGGATTGGTAGCCGCCGGATTGGTATCAGTCGTCGGCCAACACGATCACCTGATCGGCCGGGCCGAACACGATCGGCTCCAATTTGGCGGGGTTGATCACGATGCCATGCCCGCGGGATGGCTGTGTGGCGAACACCGCGATCCGATAGCCGATCGCGGTCGCACCCTGTTCCAGCGCGCTGGCGATGACCGTGTGGAAGGTCACCGCGGCGCCGAGCGCCACGAACGCGCCGGCCGGTTTGAGGTAGATCTCCGCGCCCGTCGGGTCGAACAGGTCATCGAACACGGCTTCGAGCCCCGGGTTCTCCGCCAGTTGGGTCAACAGCAGGCTGACCAGCCGGTCGCTGACGATGAAGTCATCCGCCCTGGTGACGTCCGCGAGCTCCTGGTTGCGGTCGTCGAGCATCTCGGACACGACGGACAGATCGCGCGAGGCCTTCTCGGCGATGTCGCGCAGGTGGAGCAGCGTGATCAGCGTTCGCGCGTCGCTGGCCTGCGGATCAAGGTGTCCGTCGCCGGATAACACGATGATGTGGTCCGCCTCGGCGATGCCGAGCGCGTCGAGGGTTGCACGGTCACACGGGTCGCCGGTCGAGTAGTGCACGCGGACGTTCTGCAGGCGCGCGTCGTCCGGCGCCGCGGGGACCTCGTCGGCGGGCGCGATCACGCGGACGGTCGAGCCTGGGCTGACGTAGCGGTCCAGCTGCGACACCAGGCGGTCGCCCCGCCGGTTCCAGCCGAGGACCAACGTGTGTTCCGGCCCGGCGGCAAGCTGGGCGCCGCGGACGATCGCCTCCGCGTCCACGGCGTTCGGCGGCGGCGCGGCGAAGGCGATCTGATCGTCGTCCGTGGCGATGACGATCAGCCGATCCGATGCGTCGATCCGCGTGGCGAACGGCGGGTTGAGGACCACTCCGCCATCCGCGCGCCGGATGCCGATGCCCGCGCCAAGCGTGAGCGCGTGCAGCGCCTCGCCGTACGTCTGGTCGCGCACGGCGCCCTGGTCCGCGAAGTAGATCTCCTCACCCTCGAAGTTGAGCAGCTCCTGCAGCACGATGGACAGCCCGCTCTGGCGGCACGCCTGGGCCGTGATGCGGGCGATGAGGTCGTCGACGAGGACGACCTTGACGCGGCCGCCCGAGGCCAGCCGGACGGCGTCGGCGTTCGCGGCGTGGCGCACGGCGGCGATCACCGGGCAGTCGCCCAGCACATCGGCGGTCAGCTTCGAGAGCGCGAGGAGCGTCTTGATCGTCTGGATGTCGGCGTCCGCGCCCTCCGTCGGCAGGACGATGATCGCCCGCGCGGCCGCGGGGTTGCCGATCCGCAGGTCCGCCGGGTCGAGCGGGTTGCCGCTGCGGCAGACGATCCGCAGGTTGCCGGCGTCGACGCGGGCGCGGATCTCGGACTCCATCGTCACCTTGTCCTCCGGGCCGAGGACGACGGCGCACGGACGCCGGACGTTCGCGTTCGCCGCCGCGAGCTCCGACAGGACGGTGAAGACTTTCGGCGACCAGCCGACGACGAGCACGTGGCCCGATTCGATCACGCGCGACCGTCCCTGCCGCAGCTGGGCCAGGCGCTCGTCGATGCCGGCGGAGATGATGCCGATGAGCGCGCTGATGATGAACAGCCCGCCGAGCGTCACCAGGAACATGACGATCCGCAGGCTCCAGCCCGTGTCGCCGCCGACGGCGCCGGAGTCCAGCGCGTGCATCAGGCTTTGCCAGGCGGCCTCGAGGAAGCCCAACGGCTCGTTTTCCCCGCTCGGCCGAATCCGGAGGGCCACCAGCAGCGCGGCCGCCGCGAAGATGACCCCCAGGCTGATCAGGCCGAGGCCGCTGACCATCGCCGGCGTGCCGCGCGACATGAAGTTGTCGAACCGGTACCGCAGTCGGTCGGACCACGAGTCGTGCGGCATGCGGGCAGCCCTTTCGGGGGAGTGCGGCCGGCGCGCCCCTCGCGGTCGAGCCGGCGGAGTATTGCCGGCCGGGCGCCCGGCGGCAAGAGGGGCGGAGCGGCGCGGCCTGGCCGCTAGCTGGGCGCCAGGACGATCACCCGATCGTCCGCCGCGAACATTCGGCGCTCCGCTCGGTCCGGATTGAGGACGACACCGTGGTCGTGCGCCGCGTCGTCCGCGAAGGCGGCGAGGCGATAGCCGATCGCCGTCTCGCCGCGACGCAGCGCGCTGGCGATGATCGTGGTGAACCGCACGTCCACGCCCAGGTCGACGTAGTCGCCGGCGGGCTTGACGCCGATCTCCGATCCCTCCGGCGAGAACAGTTCGTTGAACACGACATCCAGCTCCGGGTTCTCGGCCAGCTGCACCATGAGCAGGCCGACGAGCCGATCGCTGACGATGAAGTCGTCCGCCCGGGTGATCGTGGCCAGATCGCGATTGCGGGCGTCGAGCATCTCGGTGACGATGCCGACGTCGGCGCCGGAGGCGTCGACGATGTCGCGCACGTGCAGCAGGATCACGACGGTCCGCGCGTCGGCGACCTGCGGATCGTCCGGCCCGTCGCTGGCCAGGACGATGACGTTGCTCATCGCCCCGACATCGAGCCCGTCGAGCACGCCCCGCTGCGTCGCGTCGGCGACGCGGTGTTCGAGGGTGATCGACGTCCACGGACCGTCCAGCGCCACCGCGCGGCGCTCGATCGGCTCGCGGGCGACGACGAGCGCGCTCGAGCCCGGGCCGACGAACGCGTCGAGCGCCCGCAGGATCCGCGGCGCGCGCTTGTTCCAACCGAGGACGAGCACGCGCTTGGCGCCGACCGGCGCATGGTCCCGCTGCACGATCCGCTCGGCCTCGACGCCGGCATCGTCCAGCGGCGGCGCCTGCACATGCGACTCGTCGTCGCTGATCACGATCAGTCGATCGTCCGTCCCGACCGGCGTGTCCGCCGGCGGATTCAGGGCGATGTGGCCGCCGGCCGAGCGGATCCCAAGCGCGACGCACGACGCCAGCCCGACGAGCTGTTCGCCGTACGTCCGGCCGACGCCCAGGCCGCTCGGCGCGAAGTAGATCTCGTCGCCGGTGAAGTCGAGCAGCTCCTGGATGACGATCGACAGTCCGCTTTGGCGGCAGGCCTGGACCGTGATCCGCGCCGTCAGGTCGTCGCCCAGCACGACGCACGTGCCGCGCGGGCCGGCCAGGCGCGCCACGGCCACGTTCGCCGGATCGCGCATCGCGCAGACGACGGTCGGCCCGGCGTCCGTCGGGCCGGTCAGCCGCCGTACCGCCATCAGCGACTTGATCGTCACGTGGTCGGCTTCGGGGCCATCGACCGGCAGGACGATGATCGATCGCGCGCCGGCGACGTTCGTGATCGCGAGATCGTCGACGTCGATGCACGATCCGCTGCGGCAGATGAACGTCGTCGACTTGGCCGGGAGCCGCTCACGGATCGCGTCCTCCATCGTCACCTTGTCGTCCGGCGCCAGGACGACGATGACGGCGCGGCGCCGGCTCTCGTTGGCGATGACGAGCTCGGACAGCACGGTGAGAGCCCGGGGCGACCAGCCGAGGACGATCGTGTGGCCGGTCTCCAGCACGCGCGAGCGGCCCTTGCGCATGCTGTCGATCCGCTCACTGACGGCGGTCGTAAGGACGCCGATCAGCGTGCTGAAGATGAACAGTCCGACGATGGCGACGACGAACATGACCAGCCGGTAGCTGCCGCCGCGGTCCGCGAACACCGTGCTCGGCGTGAACGCGTGCTCCAGTCCCCGCCATAGCGCCTCGCCAAAGCCGCCCGTGCCGCCCCCGTCCGGGTCGAGGTTGAACAGCGTCACGACGCCGGCCGCCACGATCGCCGTGACCAGCGTCGCCGTCGCCAGCGCCCCGACGAGCGCCGGCGTGCCACGCCCCATGAACCGATCGAACCGATACCGCAGCCGATCCTTCCATCCGACGTTCAACGCTGTCCGACCTTCCGGCACCTGGCGATTCGCGAGCGGCGAGTATCGCCGCCGCGCCGTCCGGCGGCAAGCGGCGGACCGCCCGTCGTGGCCGCGGCGGCGTCATGGGCCGCAACCCTGGCAATCTTGCCATCGTAGTGATATCATCGTGACGTCCTACTGATTCACATGCACGGAGGTGGTTCGATGATCCGCGAGATCCCCCGCACGCCGATGGCCGGCATCCCGATGTTGGTCGCGCTGCCGGCGGTGCTGCTCGGTACGGTGCTCCTCATGGTGCTGGCGTTCGTGGCCCATATGATCGTCGCCGGCATCGCGCTGCTGTTCGTCGTGATCGTCGAAGCCGTGATGCTCGGCGGCTTCTTCATGGTGGCGCCGAACGAGGCGCAGGTCCTGCAGCTGTTCGGCCGTTATGTCGGCACGGCCCGCGAGCCGGGCTTGCGTTGGACGAACCCGTTCTACGGCAAGCGCAGGGTGTCGACCCGCGTGCGCAACTTCGAGACGCCCAAGCTCAAGGTGAACGACAACCACAGCAACCCCATCGAGATCGCCTCCGTCGTGGTCTGGCGCGTCGTCGACACCGCCGAGGCGATGTTCGAGGTGGACGACTACAAGAACTACGTCGGGGTGCAGAGCGAGTCGGCGTTGCGCAGCCTGGCGACGGGCTACCCATACGACGCCCACGAGACCGGACAGCTCTCGCTGTCCGGCAACACGGCCGAGGTTTCCGAGAAGCTCAAGTCCGAGATCCAGGAACGCCTTGGCAAGGCGGGGGTAGAGGTCATCGAGGCCCGGATCAGCCACCTGGCGTACGCCCAGGAGATCGCCGCGGCGATGCTGCAGCGCCAGCAGGCCAGCGCGATCGTCGCGGCCCGCTACAAGATCGTCGAGGGCGCCGTCGGGATGGTCGAGAACGCGCTCGAGATGCTGGCCAAGGGCAAGATCGTGGAGCTGGACGACGAGCGCAAGGCGGCGATGGTCAGCAACCTACTGGTGGTGCTGTGCAGCGACCGCCACGCGCAGCCGGTCGTGAACGCCGGCACGCTGCACAATTAAGTGCGAACGGTCGCGAGCGGGGCCGCCGGCAGCATCCGGCGGCCCCATCGTCATCTGCGGCGAGCGCGCAGCCTACCGCTGAGGAGGCGCTGACGATGGCCGTGCGAAAGACGTTCCCGCTGCGCATGGACCCGGCCGTTTTCGAGGCGCTCCAGCGCTGGGCGGATGAAGAGCTGCGCAGCCTCAACGGGCAGATCGAGTACGTGCTGCGGGACGCGCTGCGGCGCCGGGGCCGCGCCGCCGGGAACGACCCGCCCCCGCCGAGCGGGGCGCCCGACGACGAAGCGTGATCAGCGCCATCGCGTGCAGGGCGGACGCAACGGGTGTGGCCGGCGATCGCCCTTCCCTTGCCCAAGCCCCGCCGACCACCGTATCATCCCCGCCCATGCCCGCCCTACCCTCCCGCGTCCAGCCGTCCTCCCCCGACTTCAAGGCCAACGACGCGCACAACCGCGCGCTCACGGCCGAGTTGCACGCGCGCCAAGCACAGGTGGCCAGCGACCGGAACCCAAAGGCCCTTGCGCTCCACCGTGAACGCGGCAAGCTGCCGGTGCGGATGCGGATCGAAGCGATCCTCGATCCCGACACGCCGTTCCTCGAGCTCTCGCCGCTGGCCGCGCTCGGGGTGTACGACGACGAGTCGCCGGGCGCCGGCATCGTCACCGGGATCGGGCGCGTGCACGGGCGCGAGTGCCTGATCGTCGCGAACGACCCGACGGTCAAGGGCGGGACGTATTACCCGTTGACCGTGAAGAAGCATGTGCGGGCGCAGGACATCGCCCGCGAGAACCACCTGCCGTGCATCTATTTGGTGGACTCCGGCGGCGCGTTCCTGCCACGCCAGGACGAGGTGTTCCCGGACCGCGAGCACTTCGGGCGGATCTTCTTCAACCAGGCGCGGATGAGCGCGATGGGCATCCCGCAGATCGCCGCCGTCCTGGGCAGCTGCACGGCCGGCGGCGCGTACGTGCCGGCGATGAGCGACGAGGCCATCATCGTCAAGGGCAACGGCACGATCTTCCTGGGCGGCCCGCCGCTCGTGAAGGCCGCCACGGGCGAGGTCGTGAGCGCCGAGGACTTGGGCGGTGCGGACGTCCACACGCGGCTGTCCGGCGTCGCGGACTACTTTGCCGAGGACGAGGCGCACGCGCTGGAGCTCGTGCGCAACTCCATCGCGAACCTGAACCGCCGCCCCGCGCCCTACCCGGTGGCGCGCCAGACGCCCGAACCGCCGCTCTACGACCCGGCCGAACTGTACGGCATCGTGCCAGCAGACTCGCGCGTCGCGTATGACGTCCGCGAGGTGATCGCCCGCGTCGTGGACGGGTCGCGGTTCGACGAGTTCAAGGCGCGCTACGGACCGACGGTGGTCTGCGGGTTCGCGCACATCTGGGGCATCCCGGTCGGGATCGTCGCGAACAACGGGCTGCTCTTCAGCGAGTCTGCTACCAAGGTCGCGCACTTCGTGCAGCTGTGCGGCCAGCGCGGCACGCCGCTGGTGTTCCTGCAGAACATCGCGGGTTTCATGGTCGGCCGAGCGTACGAGACGGGCGGGATCGCCAAGGACGGCGCGAAGATGGTCACGGCCGTCAGCACGGTGCCGGTGCCGCGGCTGACGGTGTTCATCGGCGTCTCGCACGGCGCCGGCAACTACGCGATGGTCGGCCGCGGCTACGATCCGCGCTTCCTGTTCACGTGGCCCAACAGCCGGATCAGCGTGATGGGCGGTGAGCAAGCCGCCACGGTGCTGTGGACCGTCAACCAGGACGGGCGCGACCCGCTGCCTGCAAGCGAGGAAGCGGCGTTCAAGCAGCCGATCCTGGACAAGTACGCCCACGAGGGCAGCCCGTACTACGCCACGGCCCGGCTGTGGGACGACGGGATCATCGACCCGGCCGACACGCATGCCATCCTGGGCCTTGCGTTGTCCGCGACGCTGAACGCGCCGCCGCCGGAGGGCGGCTACGGCGTGTTCCGGATGTAGCGGGCCATCGATACGTACCGATGAACAGCGCGCAGTCGTTCACCCACCTCCACGTACTCCGCGACGGCGACGTCGCGCACGTTGTCGTCGACCGGCCCGGCGTCCACAACGCGCTGTCGGACGTGACGATCGGCGAGCTGACGGACGTCTTCGCTCGGCTCGGGGCCGACGACGGCGTGCGGTTCGTCGTGCTGCGGGGCGAGGGGAAGCACTTTTCGGCGGGCGCGGACCTCGAGTACATGCGGGGGATCGCGCAGCAGGGCTTCGAGGCGAACGTGGCCGGCGCCTACGCCCTGGCCGACATGCTCTCCGCGATCCGCGACTGCCCGAAGCCTGTCGTGGCGCGCGTCCAAGGCGCGTGCATGGGCGGCGGCGTCGGGCTCGTGGCGGCGTGCGACATCGCGGTGGCGTCCGTGGACGCGCGCTTCGCGCTGTCCGAGGCCACGCTGGGGATCGTGCCGGCCGTCATATCGCCGTTTGTCCTGCCGCGGATCGGCGTGGCCGCGGCGCGCGAGCTGTTTCTCACGGCCGAGGTGTTCGACGCCGAGCGGGCGCGGGCGATCGGGCTGATCAGCCGGATCGTCGAGCGGGAGGCCCTGGACGATGCGGTGGCGGAGCGGATCGCGGCGCTGCGCGTGGCCGGGCCGGAGGCGCAGGCCACCGTGAAGCGCCTGATCGGGGCGGTCTGGGACGACCCAGCGGGTGCACGAGAATTTACGGCCCACGTGATCGCCGAGCGGCGCGCCTCTGCCGAGGGGCAGGAGGGCATGTCGGCGTTCCTCGAGCGGCGCAAGCCGGCGTGGACGGTCGCCGACGCTGCGGTTGATGCTGCGGGCGACGCTGCTGGCGGCGCTGCGGGCGACGCGTCGTGACGACGCCGGCACCGATGCGCACCGTTCTGATCG
>JBDTSC010000104.1:0-10998 GCA_039931375.1 Ardenticatenales bacterium | reverse complement strand
AGCGTCTGGGCCGCGGCGCCCGCTGGGAGGTCGATGACCTGCCAGCCGCGCGCCTCGCATGCTGCCAGGGGCGCCAGCGGGGCCGCCGTGGCGCCGGATGGGCGGATGGCCAACGGTGCGCCGACGGTGGCCGCGAGGGCGAGGCCGAAGAGCAGCCGCGCCGACGGGCGGTGCGCGGACAGGGCGGAGCGGCGCGTGGAGAGGCGCGGGTTCGTCATGGTGCGGACGGCGTTTCGAACGGCACGTACGTCGTCGGCGTGACCGTTGGGTTCGCGGGGGTCGGCGACGGCGGGCGAGCCGTTACGGGCGATATGGGCGTCGGCGGCGGCGGCGTTGGCGTCGGTACGCCGGGTGCGAACGTCGCGGTGGCCGTGGGCGTCCATTCGCTCGGCGCGTACTTGCGGAACGTCTTCAGGCGATACGGGCGCGACGGATCGTACGCGCCGGTGGCGTAGACCGCGACGTACACCGTGGTCCGGACCGAGTACTTCGGCCAATCGTAGCGCTCCGTGCCGTCGCCGTCGTTCAGCTCGATCGCGTACTGCGGGCACGCGGTCGTGTTCTGCCACGGACCGACGATGATGTCGTAGTCCAAGCCGGACGGCGGGCGCATCTCCGTGCGATACTCGGTATCCGGCTCGAGCTCGAACTTGAAGTAGTCGCGGTAGCTGGAGGTGTTGCCCGTCATCGGCGCCCGGATCTCGACCTCGAGCAGCGCGGCCGAAGCATACGGGCACGACGTGTTCGACGTGTAGCTGTCCTTCATCGGCGTCGGCGTTCGGGTCGGCGTCGGCGTGGGCTTGGGGGTCTCCGTCGAAACGGGCGTCGCCGTGCCCTGCTGGAACATCACGACGCCCAGCTCGTACGTCGCGCCCGGGCCCGCGGACGGGCCGCGGTTGTCCACGGTGACGATCACCTGCCCGTCCCCGCCCGCCTGGAAGACGACCTCGGACTCGAACGTCAGCGCCGAGGCGTCGTCGCTCCAGCAGCCGAACGCGTCGTTCCACGGCTGGCAGTTCGTGCCGCCGGGCAGGTCGCCGACGGCCAGCACGGTGTCCACGCCGGCCGCGAGGCCCTTCGTGAAGACGCGGTACCAGCGGCCGCCCTTGACCGGGAACGTGGCCAGGTCGATGTCGAAGTCGCTGCAGAAATTGTGCTTCTGCGTCTCGGTGCTCTCGCCGATGCCGACCAGGATCGTCTTCTGCTGCCCGCGGGTGCTGTCCGGTTCGTAGTCGTCGGGGTCCGTGCAGAAGCGGGAGCCATCGCCCGGCTTCGGCGGCAATGGTGTCGGCGGGACCGGCGTCGGCAGCGGCGTGTTCGTCGGCTGCGGCGTCGGTGTCGAATTGTCTGGCGTGGGCGACATCCGGCCGCCCGCCTCTTCGCTCGGTTGGAAGATTTGCGGCGTCGGCGTCGGGATCGGCGTCGGCGGCGGCACCTGGAGCCACGCATCACCGACGGCGGTCTCGCGCGTCGTCATGTTCTGGACGATGACGGCGTAGTTTGGGCCGGTCGGCCACTGGTCGTTGAACTCGACCGGCGCCGAGAACGCGCCGTCGGGTCCGGCCGTGATCTGCGTGACGGGCGTCGCGCTCCACGCCGACGGCGGCAGGTTCGCCTGTCGCAGCGCGATCCCGACGGACAGCGTGGCGCCCGGCGTCCAGCCCGTGCCGCCGATGAGCGGCGCGCGTGGGTTTGAAAGCTCGACCGTCACCGTCCCGCCGGGCGCCTCGACCACGCCTTCGATCTTGGGCGTGATCGCCCGCACCTCGCGCGCGTCCACGACGGGCGACGTCGGGTCGGCGTTGTTCAGCTGGCCGTACGCCACGATCGTCTGCCCCGGGACCAGCAGCGTCGGGTCGTCGAGCGCGACGCCGTCCGACAGGAGGCGGGTGATCCCGGCCTGGAAGCGGACGGCGGGGCCTTCCTCGAGCGTGAGCAGGCCGGTCGCCGCGTCGGCGCCCTTGAGCACGCCCTCGTAGCGTCCCTCGGCGGGGTCCAGCAGCGCGAGCTCCCGGCCGTTCGGGCCGTCCTCGCAGGTCGGGCATATGTTGTCGCCGGTCCCGCGTTCGATGCGCGCGACGGACGCGGCCGGCACGCGGTAGACGACGGGCTGCAGCGCGCTGGCGCCGTGGCCCGTCTCGCTCGGGAAGAACAGGAAGTGGGTATCGTCCGTCTGGAGCAGCTCGCGGGCGCAGAACTCCTTCGGGTTCAGCTGGCTCGTGAACTTGATCAACTCCGCGTCCGCCGCGTCCTGGCCCGTCGCAGCGCGCGTCACGCCGCCCGTCGCACCGGCCGCCCCGGCGCCGGCCGCGCTCGGGAGCTTGCCGACCAACTGGACGCGCGGCAGCCCGCCGCCGTCGCACATGTCGCGCTGGGCGAAGACCCGCCCGGTGAACGTGAGCACCGTCGCCAGGCCAAGGACGATGCCGACGACGGTCAGGCCGGCGCGGCGCCGCTCGAGGTCGGTGAGCGGCGCGCTGAAGGACATGACGCGGCTGCCGCGCAGCTGAACGGCGGCCGCGTTGAGAGCCGGGTAGCGCAGACGCCAGTCGGCCGGCGGCTGCCACGTGCTGGCGGCGATGCAGACGACGCGCCAGATCGTCCAGAGGGGAACGGCCAGCGCGACCAGGACGGCCAGGAGGCCGAGCTGGGCCAGCCAATCACCGGTCCGCCAGAGCGCAAACACGGCCCCGAGCCAGCCGGTGGCCGGCAGCGAGCGGCCGACGGCGCCGCCGGCCTGCACGGCGGACGGAATTAAGAGGTAGTAGCCCGCGAAGAAGGCGACGAACAGCCCGAACACAACGATCGGGCGGCCGGGTGAGCGAACCGTATCGCGCAGCAGGCGCTGGGCCAGCAGGTAGCACCCGACGGGCAGCGCCGCGAACAGCGCGATCACGAGCAGCAGCGCCACGACGATGACCGGGCTGGCCAGGAGCGTCGTCAGCGTCAGGCCGAGGACGTTCAGGAGGCCGGCGATGAAGTTCGCCGGATCCGTGAACGTGATCAGGCCCTTGTCCTCGAGCCGAAAGCCGGCGACGTAGTACGAATGTCGGTACAGCCAGCCCCAGAATTGGATCAGCACGACCAACGCCGCCGCCAGCGCGAAGCCCGTCGCCGGCGAAAGGGGCGGCAACCAGGCCAGCCAGCCGCCCTCGCCGCGCGCCGCGGCCCACGCCGTGCCCAGGCGGCCGGCGATGCCGTCGCCGCCACCGGGTCCGTCGATGCCGTCGCCGCCGCGGGCGCGGCCGACGCCGGCCGATGCGCCGCCGCGCGGGGCGCGCCCACGGCGCTCGGTATACGCGCTGCCGAGGTCGACGCTGTCGACGACGGCGCCTTCGAGCTTGGCGTCCGTCATATCCGCGCCGGCGACGTCCGCCCAGGCCAGGTTCACGCGGCCCAGGTCCGCTTGGCGCAGGTTCGCGCCGCGCAGTACGGACCACCGGGCGTCCGCTTGGCGCAGCACGGTGGCGTGCAGGTCGGCGCCTTCGAGGATCGTCCAGCGCAGGTCGGCGTTCGTGAGGTCCGCCCGGCTGAGGTCGGCGCCGCGAAGGTCGAGGCTGGAGAGATCGACGCCCCGCAGGTCGAGCCCCGAAAGGTCGACGGTGCGCTGCGTCGGATCGCCCCGTGTCAGCTCGATGCGCTCGATGATCTGTTCGCGGGAGAGGTTCATGATTCCGTTGCCTTTGGCCTCGGGGCGGGATGATAGCACACGGCCTTTAGCCGTTCGTGACGATGAGGTTGCGGCCGGTCATGGACGCCGGCGGGGTGAGTCCGAGAAGCGCGAGCAGCGTGGGCGCGACGTCCGCCAAGCGGCCGTCGGTCAGCTGGCGCCCCGACTGGGCATCGCCGCCGCCAGCAAACGCCGCGCCGACGAGCACGATCGGGACCGGGTTTGTTGTGTGCGCCGTGTGCGGTTCGCCGGTGACGGGGTCGATCATGACCTCGGCGTTGCCGTGGTCCGCCGTGATCAGCGCCGCGCCGCCGCGGCGCAGCAACGCCTCTACCACGCGGCCGAGGCACAAATCCGCCGTCTCGACGGCGGCGACGGCGGCGGGGATCACGCCGGTGTGCCCGACCATGTCCGGGTTCGCGAAGTTCACGACGATGAGATCGTCCAGCCCGGCGTCGATCCGGGCGACCAGGCCGTCGCACAGCGCCGGGGCGCTCATGGATGGCTGCAGGTCGTACGTGGCCACCTTGGGCGACGGGACGAGCAGCCGTTCCTCCCCTTCGAAGGGCGCCTCGCGGCCGCCATTGAGGAAATACGTCACGTGGGCGTACTTCTCCGTCTCGGCGGCATGAAACTGCCGTAGGCCCGCCGCGCTCACCGCTTGGGCCAGCGGCCGTCCAACGTCCGCGGCGGGAAAGGCGACGGCGGCCCGTTGGCCGTCCGCGTACGCCGTGAGGGTGACGACGTCGAGCCCTTCCGGCATCCGTCGCTCGAAGCCGACGAACGAAGGATCGGTCAGCGCGGCCAACAGCTGGCGCATCCGGTCCGCGCGGAAGTTGAACAGCACGACGACGTCGCCGTCCGCGATGCGCGCGAGCGGTCGGCCGTCGGCGTCGACCAAGACCGTCGGCGGGATGAACTCGTCCGTCGTCCCCGCATCGTACGCCGCCCGCACCGCCGCTTCGGCCGACGGCGCGGTCACGCCCTCGCCGTCGACGATCGCGCGCCAGGCCAGCGCCGTGCGGTCCCAGCGCTGGTCGCGATCCATCCCGAAGTACCGGCCGCCGATCGTGGCGAACCGTCCCGCGCCCGCCCGCGTGAACGACGCCTCGGCCGCGCGCACGAAGCCGAGGGCGCTCTTGGGGGCGCTGTCGCGCCCGTCCGTGAAGCCGTGGACCCAGGCCCTGGCGACGCCGGCGTCGTGCGCCGCGTGCAACAGAGCCGTCAGGTGCGCCGCGTTCGCGTGCACGCCGCCGTCGCCGAGCAGGCCGACGAAATGCACAGCAACGCTGCGCGCGCGGGCATCGGCGAAGGCAGCGGTGATGGTCGCGTTGTCGCCGAACGCGCCGGACCGGGCGGCGGCGTCGAGGCGGGTCAAGTCCTGTAGCACGACGAAGCCGGCGCCAAGGTTCAGGTGGCCGACCTCGCTGTTGCCCATCTGGCCTTCGGGCAGTCCGACGTCCAGCCCCGACGCGCTGAGTTGGGCGTGCGGGTACGTCGCCAGCAGCGCGTCCATCGTCGGCGTTCGCGCCAGCGTGACGGCATTGCCGGGCCCAGGCGGCGCGATGCCCCAGCCGTCGAGGATGACTAGGGCCACGGGGTGAGGCGTTGACGGGTGGTCGTCGGTTCGGGAAGGCTCGGTTCGGGAAGGCATGGGGGTCGTTACTCCGGCGCGCGTGGTCGCCCAGGATGGCGGCGCGGCCTGAGGGCGGGCTGAGGAGGGCGTTAGCAGACGGGGGCGAGGGCGCCCCCCAATGTCACGCGGACTCTACGCCGTCCGATTCATCCAGCCCGTCTGCCCCGAGGATCCCGTCTGCCCCGAGGACGAGGGGCGCGGGGCTCTCGGCGGGCACGGCGCGCACCGGGCGGGCGTTGGACTCCGCCGGCACGCCAGTGCGCGTCAGGAGCAGCGGCGCGGCGCCGCCGGTGATCGTTTCCGCGCGGACGACGCACTTCGTGATGTCGTCGCGCTCGGGGATCTCGAACATCGTCTCGAGCAGGGTGCGCTCGAGGATCGTGCGCAGGCCGCGGGCGCCCGCCTGCATGCCCAGCGCGGAGGCGGCGACGGCGCGCAGCGCATCGTCCGTGAACTGCAGGTCGACGCCGTCCAGCGCGAAGAGCTGCTGGTACTGCTTGGTCAACGCGTTGCGCGGCTCGGACAGGATCTTGACCAGCGTGTCCTCGTCCATCGGATCGACGCTGACCACCACCGGCAGTCGGCCGACGAACTCCGGGATCAGGCCGAACGTCAGGAGGTCGTCGGCCAGCGTGTGCTGCAGGATTCGGGGGTCATCGATCGCGTCGTTCGTCGGGCCGTCGGCCGCCTGGAAGCCGAGCGCGCCGGAGCGCAGGACGCGCTTGCGCACGACCTGGTCCAGGCCGGGGAACGCGCCGCCGCAGATGAACAGGATGTCGGACGTGTCCAGCTGGATGAACTCTTGGTGCGGGTGCTTGCGCCCGCCCTGGGGCGGGATGTGGGCCACCGTGCCCTCGATGATCTTCAGCAGCGCCTGCTGGACGCCCTCGCCCGAGACGTCGCGCGTGATCGACGGGTTGTCGCCGCTCTTGCGCGCCGTCTTATCGATCTCGTCGATGTAGATGATCCCCTTGCTCGCGCGCTCGAGGTTGCCGTCCGCGGACTGGATGAGGCGCAGCAGGATATTCTCGACGTCCTCGCCGACGTAGCCGGCCTCCGTGAGGGCCGTCGCGTCGGCGATCGTGAACGGGACGTCCAGCAGGCGGGCCAGCGTCTGGGCCAGCAGCGTCTTGCCGCAGCCCGTCGGGCCGATGATCAGGATGTTGCTCTTGGCCAGCTCGGCCGCCTCACCCTTGGGGTCCGCGTGGTGGATCCGCTTGTAGTGGTTGTAGACCGCCACCGCGAGCACCTTCTTGGCCCGCTCCTGCCCGATCACGTACGCGTCAAGGCCGTCATAGATCTCGCGGGGCGATGGGACGTGCGGCAGGAACAGCTCGGGCGTCGTCTCGCGCGCCTCCTCGTCCGCCAGGATCTCCTTGCACAGATCGACGCACTCGTCACAGATGTAGACGGAGTCCGGTCCGGCGATCAGGCGCGTGACCTGGTCCTGCTGGCGCTTGCAGAACGAACAGAAGTGGCTCTTGGCGCGCGGTTTGGTCATCGTGTTCCGCCTAGCTCATCGCGCCGTTGAGGCCGGCGAGGGCCGGACCGCGGCTGGGCGCCGGGAGCCCCTCAGGGCCGGCGAGCACTTCGTCCACCAAGCCATACTCGACCGCCTCCTGGGCCAGGAGGAACCGGTCGCGCTCGAAGTCCGACGCGACCTGCTCGACCGTCTGGCCCGTGTGGAACGAGATGATCTGCTGGATCCGGTAGTTTAGCCGGAGCAGCTCGCGCGCCTGGATCTCGACGTCCTGGGCGTAGCCGCGGCTGCCGCCGCCGGCCGGGTGCATGTGGATCGTCGCGTTCGGCAGCGCCACGCGCTTGCCCTTGGCGCCGGCCGCCAGCAGCACGGTGGCCATCGAGGCCGTCGTGCCGATCGCGTACGTGCGCACGTCCGCGCGGATCAGCTGCATCGTGTCGTAGATCGCCAGCCCGGCGTAGACGACGCCGCCCGGTGAGTTGATGTAGAAGTGGATGTCCTTGTTCGGATCCTCGCGATCGAGGAACAGCAGCTGGGCGACGATGACGTTCGCGACCTGGTCGTCGACGGGCGTGCCCAGAAAGACGATCCGCTGGCTGAGCAGCAGGCTGTAGATGTCGAAGGCGCGCTCGCCGCGGCCGGTTTGCTCGATGACCATGGGGATGACCGCCTGTGGGCGATCGGAGCTGGGAAGCATTTGGGGGACTCCTCTTGCGTGTCGAACCGGAACGGAGCGCCGGGTCGGTGATCAGACGGTGGTGGTGGCGGCTACGGGGATCTCTTGGTCGTCCGTTGCCTGCTGGCCGTTCGTGATGGCCATCAGGCGGGCGACGGCGCGGCTCGATAGGATGCGTGAACCGAACGAGTTGCGCATGTCGCCGACGCTCGGCATGCCCGTCGGACGAGCGGCGCCCGCCTGCTGCTGCATGCTGGTCAGCCGGCTGAAGAAGCGGACCTCCTGGTCGATCTCGCTGCTCCGGACGCGGATGCTCTCCGCCTCGCAGAACGCGGACAGCACGAGCTGCCGGCGCAGGCGCTGGGCGGCCTCGACCTCGATCTGCGCGTAGAGCTTCTCGGCGCCCTCGGGCTGCAGGCCGAGCCACTGCTCGAAGTCCAGCCCCTGCCGCTCCACGCGGCCCTTCAGCTCATGGACGTAGCGTCGGATCTCGGCCTCGACCATCTGGGGCGGGAACGCGACGCTCGCGGTGTCCACGAGGGCATCGATCGCGGCCTCGACGTGCTGGTCCTGCAGGCTCATCCGCGCCCGCTCGGCCAGCTGATCGCGGACGCGCGCCCGCAGCCCGGCCACGCTGTCGACGTCGGCGAGCGTGGCCGCGAGCTCGTCGTCCAGCTCGGGCAACTGCAGCTCGGCGATGCGGGTGACGCTGCCGCTGAACGCCACCGGCTGCTCCTGCAGCGCCGCCTCCGGCCAGAACGCGGGGTATGTGATCGTGAAGTCGAGTGTGCCGCCCGCCGTAGCGCCGACCAAGGAGTCGATGATCGCCGGCGGCAGCTGCGTCGCGTCGAACCGATCCGGGTCGAGGACGAGCGTCAGGGCGTCGGACTCGAACACGGCGTCCTCGCCGCGGCGGCCGACGAGGCTCGTCGTGATCACATCGCCCTTGGCCGCTGGGCGGTCGACGTCCGTCAGGAGCGCCATCTCGCGCCGCCAGCCCTCCAGCACGGCGTCGACATCGTCGTCCGTGGTCGGCGGCGCCTCGGGCGGTGCGACGCGCAGGTCCCGGTAGGCGCCGAGCGTCACGGTCGGCTGCAACGGGACGGTCACCTCGATCGTGAACGGCGCGTGCGAGGTCACCTGGGCGCCCATCGGCGCGCCCGTAAACGCCTCGGACGCCGGCACGGCCTTGCGGACGCCGCGCGTGGCCAGCCGCTCCATCGCCTCGTTCTCGAGGGCCTCGGCGCCGAGCAGCGCTTCGAGCCGGTCGATCGGCGCGGTGCCCGGCCGGTAGCCCGGCACGCGCGCGTTCTTCCCGAGCGCTTTGGCCACATCCTGCTTGGCCTGCGCGAGCTCGTCATCCGTGACGACGATCGTCACCTTGCGCTGGTGATCGTCCATCTCTTCGGTGGTGACGTGCAACGCGGACTCCTGACGGGACACGGTTCAAGGTGGAAACGGTACGCAGTGGAAACGGTCCAGAGCGGAAACGGTACAGAGCGGAAACGGTACGGTGGGACGGGACACAACCCGGCGGCGTCGCGCGGGTCGGCGCTCACCGATGGGGAAGGGGAGACTCGAACTCCCACGGGTGATACCCACATGCTCCTAAGGCATGCGCGTCTGCCAATTCCGCCACTCCCCCGCGCCGCGAACGATTATAGTCGGCCGCCGGGGCGCAGGATAGGCGATGCGGGCCGTCCGGCCCAGATCTAGCGCGACTCTAGCGCGCCGCCGGCACCCGATGTCAGCGCCTGACGTCAGCGCCCGATGTTAGCGCCCGATGTTAGCGCCTGATGTTACCGCCCAGTGCCGCGCACGGCCCAGTACTCCTCGGTCGGCCAGGCGTGGTCCGAACAAGCCGCGCGCAGGTACTCGAGGCGGTAACGGCGGATCTCGTCCTGGACGCTCGCCGTGTCCAGCAGGGCCATGTCGGCGATCGCGCGGATCGGCAGGCCGCAGACCGGGCAGATGATCACCTCGTCCAGCGGCCGCCGCCAGGCGGGGTTCCGCTCCTGCCATGCGCGCATCGCCGGCGTCGCGCCGGTGCTTTCCTGGTAGAACACGATGGCGACGGTGTCGCTGCGGGTCATGGGCCTGCCGGGTTGCGCGGATGGAGAGGTAGGCCGGAATTCTATCACGCCCGCCGCCGGGGTGGCGGCCCAGCGGGCCTCACGGCGCGGCCGTCTCCGTGGCGCCCGGCGTGCCTTCGTCCGGCGCGGCCGTGTCCGCCGCGGGCGCCTCGCTCGGCGCATTCGACTCGGTCGCGCTCACCGCCGCGCCCTTTGGCGCTTCGACCAGCAGCGTCCAATCCGCCTCGTCCGTCGAGCCGGACAGGAGCAGCGTCGCCGTGCGCTTCAGCCCTTTGTCGGCGAAGCGGGCGGACTTCTCCGTCGTGTGCAGGAAGACGTACGACCCGTCCTCCTCGCTGTCCAGCCCCCAGCCGAACGCCGTCATGTGGTCCTTGTACCAGTCGACCAGCTTGTCCGCGTCGAAGTCGTCGATGGAGTACTCCGCCGCGGCGTCCAGGTCCGCCGTCGCCGGCGCGAACGCGACGCGCTTCGCGCCGATCGGAACGGGCACGTCCCGTAGGTCAGGGTCCGCGACGGCGAACCACGGATCGGCCTTCGGGTCGACGGTCGGGGTCGACGTCGGGAGCAGGCGCGCGACGACGGTCGGCGTGACCGCCGCGCCGCTGGGGGTAGCCGCGGAATCGTCGGCGGGCGACGGGGCGCTGCCGCCGCAGGCCGCGAGGGCGAGGGCGGTGCAGCCGACGAGGGCGCTTGCGATCAGCAGGGCGGCGGGGTGGCGCGACATGGCGTTTCCTCTTCATCGGGGCGGACGGCGATCGAGGGCATCGGGCGATCGTCCCTCCGTCGGCGGCCGCCCGCCGGGCGGGGGCGACGGGGGATGATACAACAGGCGGCGCCCGCGTGGGCGGCGTATCATCGTCCCCATGTCCCATACGTCCCGCTCCGCCGCCCGGCCGCTCATCGACCGTGCCTTCCTCCGCCGCGACGCGGAGACCGTCGCCCGTGACCTGCTCGGGGCGACACTGGCCGTGGTCGGCGCGGACGGCGTGCGGCGCGTCCGGCTGGTGGAGACAGAGGCCTACGTCGGTTCGCACGACGCCGCGTGCCATGCTGCGCGCGGCCGGACGGCGCGCACGGCCGTGATGTTCGGGCCGGCCGGCCACGCGTACGTGTATCTGGTCTACGGCCTCCACCACATGCTGAACGTCGTGACCGGCCCGGACGGTGATCCGCAGGCGGTCCTGCTGCGCGCCGCCGAACCGCTCGATGGCACCGCCGCGCCGCGCGCCTGCCGTGGTCCGGGCCTGCTCGCGGCCCACCTCGGGATCACGCGCGCCGACAACGGCGTCGACCTGTGCGCGGGCGACGGCCGGGCGGACGCGGACGCGCGGGCGTGGATTGAGGAGGGCGCGCCGCCAGAGCGGATCGGCGTATCGGCGCGGATCGGGGTGGCGTACGCGGGGGAGTGGGCGGGGGCGCCGCTGCGGTTTTTTGACGCGGACA
>JBDTSC010000103.1:0-11003 GCA_039931375.1 Ardenticatenales bacterium | reverse complement strand
GTCCACCATCCCGAACGCGCGTCAATTCGGGTCCACCATCCCGAACGCGCGTTAATCCGGGTCCACCATCCCCGCGTAGGGGCGAAGCATGCGGCGCAAAACGCCTGAAGTAGCGTCGATCCGTCACGACGCCGCATGCTTCGCCCGTACGGTACGCGTCGCCATCACCGCCCGCCCCAATTCGCCGACGCCGGGCACGGGATCGCCCCCGCCACCGCGCCGTAGATCGCCGCCAGATCGTCCGCCGTCGGCGCGCGGAACGCGTACTCCGGCCGCGACGCGATCCGCGCCAGCGCCTCGGCGTCCACGTCGTCCCCCAGCGCGATCGTGAAGACGACGATGCCGTCCGCGCGGGCCGCGGCGGCGACGGCCTCCGCGTCCGCGATCCGGCGCGGGTTGGACCGGCCGTCCGTCAACAGGACGATGACAGGGGTGTGCGCCGCGTCGCGCCGCGTGTCGGCGAGCGCGTCGACAGCGGTCTCGAGGCCGCATGTAATGCACGTGTGCGTCGCCACGGCGATGCGGCCGAGGGCCGCGTCCAGCGCGGCGCGGTCGGTGGTCAACGGCTGGAGCAGCACGGCGGCGTCGTTGAAGGGGACGACGGCGGCGCGGTCACGGTCGGCATTGTCGACGCCGGCGGGCGGTGTCGCCGTCGGCGGCATGCCACGCGATCTGGACGCGCACGCCCGTCTGGGCGATGACCGCGAAGTCGCCGTGCGGCCCCATGGCCAGCTACGGCGGGCGGTCGGCGGGCACCCAACATGGGTGCGCGGCGCACGATCGCTCGCTCGAACGCACTACTTATGGATCGATCGTCCGCGGCGAGCCGAAGTCCTGGCGGGTGGCGGACGTCGCCGCACCACGTCGTCTGGGCGCCAAGCGTGGCGCCGCCCACCGCCCTCTCCACTATCCCAACGTCACCGCCGTCCCGTACGCCAACACCTCCGTCGCCCCGTTCGTGAACTCCGTGGCGTCGTAGCGCATGCCGATGACGGCGTCCGCGCCGCGCTCGGTGGCGTGCTGCACGAGGAGGTCGAACGCCTCCTGGCGGGCGGCCTCGCAGACGCGGCTGTACTCGATGATGTTGCCGCCGAAGATGCTGCGCACGCCGCCCATGAAGGCCTGGCCGATGTTCGGCGTGCGCACGACGATGCCGCGCACGATGCCAAGGTACTCGGCGATCGGGCGGCCGGCGACGTCGTTGCCGGTGGTGATGATCGGGGTCGTGCTCATGGCGATGGGCTCCTGTTTGGCGTGGGGGCGGCGCGGGTCGCCGCGGCGGTCGGGTCAGCGGGGGTGGCGTCGGCCGGCGGCGCTTCGGCCGGCGACGCTTCGGACGATGGCACCTCGGCCGACGGCACCGTGGCGATGACCACGCCGTCGACGGTGCCGCTGCCGAGTTCGGCCTGCGTCCAGGCGTCGTACAGGACCACCTGTAAGGCGTAGTCCTCGCCGGCCGGCAGGCCGGGCGGCAGCGTCAACCAGCGGCGGTCCTCGACGGCCTGCCCGATCGGCCACGCGGTCGGGGGGTTGAAGCCGTAGCCGGGGACCTTATCGTCCTGCACCGGGCCGTTCGGGCCGGTCACGGGCTGGCCGTGGCGCAGGAGGCGAACGGACGTCTTGAGGTCCGCCGTCAGGGCGCGGCGGGTCTGCCACGTGAGGCGGACGGCCAGCACGTCCGCCGCCTGCGACCAGCGAACCTCGTCCAGCGCGACGGCCTCGCTGTCGAGGACGACGCCCGAGGGCGGGCTGATCGCGGGGCGGTCCGCGTGGCGGGTGCGGATCGGGCCGAGGTAGACGGCGCCCATCGAGTGGCCGGCGGCGTTGCGGGCGGGGACGAGCGTCCCGGCGGCGTCGGCCACGGTCAGGCGGACGAACCAGACGCCGTCCGGCAGCTCGCGCGGCAGAGGCAGCGAGGCGGTGACGGTCGTGGTAACGGGCTCGCGGGTGACGGACCAATCTTCCGGCATGCCGAGCTGCGGCTCGGCCGGGCTGACGAGGGCCAGCGAGAGCGTCGAGCCCGGCGCGGGCGTCGTCCAGTCCATTGCGAGCGAGACCGCGCCGCCGGCGTCCAGCGGGATGCCCAGATCGTCCTGGCCCTCGAAACGGGCGGCGATGAGCCGGCTGGCGCCGAACGGCACGCCGCCCGGGTTCGCGTGCGGGTACGGCATCCGCGGCCAATCGAACGTGACGGGGCCGGAATGCGAACCGACGGGCAGCGCGCGAGCCGCGAACACCGCCGCGCCCAGCAGCAGCACGGCAAAGAGCGCCCGCCGGTCGAGCCGAAGCCGGCTGCGCGAGGACAGCCAGAGCGCGGCGACGATCATCAGCGCCGCCAGCGAGACCACCTCGGCCGCCGAGCGCACGGGCGTGCGGCCGAGCGCGATGGCGACGAGATGTCGTCCGGGCGGGACGTCGACCGCCAGCCAGCCGCTGCCGTCGATCGCGTGCGTCGGCAGCGGCGGATCGTCGTCGATCGTGGCCTGGGCGCCGGGGAACCAGAACATGGGCACCGCCAGCGTCACGGGCTGCGCGCCGCCGACATCGACCTGCCAGGTCTGCCCGGTCGAGCCGCGGTGGACCAACGCCGAGCCGATCGCGACGCCGGACGTGGCGCGCGGGCCAACTCGCACGCCCGCGACGCTGTGGACGGACGCGACGGGGCGCGGGTTCACGGCCCACGGCAGGTACTCGGAGCGCACCGTCGTGCCGATGTTGCCGCTGAACAGCTCGAACGCCTCGAGGTCCGCGTGCGTCGGCTGGTCGATGGACAACACCTCGAGGTGGAGGTCCGCCAGGCCGGTCGCGCCCAAGAGCACGAGCGCCCCTAGCGCCGCCGCCCAGCGCAGCCGCACCCGCGGCGCCGGCAGCGCGCCGACGCCGCCGGCCAGCATCGCCAGCGCGAGCGCCTGGACGTTCAGCCAGCGCCACGGGAACTGGGCCCACGCCATCGGCCGGATCAGCGCCCACAACGGCCACGAGACGGCCGTCGTCAGCAGCGTCGCGCCGATGGCGACGGCCGCCCAGAACCGCACCGCGCCGCGCGCGCCGGGCCGGCGCCACACGCCCACGGCGCCGGCGATGGCCAGCAGCGCGAGCAGCAGACCGGTCGTGGCGGGCACGCCGTTCGCCGCGTCGAAGGACACGAAGGGCCGGAGCTGGAGGACGGCCGGGCCGGCCACCAGGGATCGGAGCAAGCCGAGCGCGCCGCTCGTGTCGCCGCGCTCTCCGATCAGGCGGGAGAGGTCGATGATGGACAGGAAGTGGTTGCGGTAGTCGAAGTAGCCGGACGTGTTGCCGGACAGCTGAACGGCGCCCTGTTCCAGGATCGCCGGCGCCCAGAACCACGCCGCGAGCGCCGCGCCCAGGAGCGCCGCCAGCGCCACGCCGCCGGCCGGCGAGCGCACCGCCCGCCAGACGCGCCAGCCACGCCGCTCCGCGTCCAGCAGCCAGTCGTTCGCCCGAGCGACCGCGCCGGCCATCCAGCCGGCCGCGGGCGATGGCGGGGTGTTCGATGCGCGCGGCGCCGCGAACGCGGGCGCGCCATCGTCCCCGCCGATGCGATGGGCGTCGACCAGAGCGCGGCGGCGCCACCAGCGCCACAGCGTGTAGGCCGCCGCCACGGGCGCGAACAGGAGCGCCGAGATGTTGTGGGCCAGCACGAGCGCCGCGGCCACCACCGCCAGCCGCGCCACTGCGCGCGCGGAGGGGCGAACGAGCACGCCATCGACAGCCACCAACAGCCACGGCGCGATGGCGTAGGCCGCGAGCTCGGCCAGCGCATCGCCGCGGACGTAGACGTTGAGCAGGTGGTAGGGCGCGAAAGTGTAGGCCGCCGCCGCCACGACGCCCGCCGGCGCCGTGCCCCACGTGCGTCGGGCCAGCCGGTACGCGCCCAGCGCCGCCAGCACGAACGCGGCGGCCTGGGTGAGCTTGACCGCGCCGATCACGCCGCCGCCCAACGCGGCGATCGCGCCCGCGAAGAGATAGGCAAGCGGGGCGTAGTAGTTCCAGAAGGGGTAGCCGAGCCCATAGGCGGCATCCGGCATCCAGCGCGGCGGAAACTGGCCGCTCCGCAGCGCGACCGCCATCTGGTGGGTCCGCTGCAGCAGGAACGGGCTGTCCCCGCCCGCGCGCGTCGCGACGATCCCCGCCGCCGCCAGCGCCGGATATAGGGCCGCCACCGCGGCGATGACCACGAGGGCCGCCGGCGCGTACACGGCCAACGCACGCGCGGCCGCCCTCAGACGATCTGGTCTCCGCTCGATCATCGAACCTCCCCGCGGAGCCGATCGCCCCATCCGCGCAGGCCGGCGACGGCGCCGGCGACGAACATGGCCAGCGCCAACAACACCAGGCCGCTGTGGTCCCGCAACCGCATCGGCAGCGTAACGGTCACCGGGGTGTCCGCCAGCCCTGCCCCCAGCGCCGTCGGCGCGGGGCGCGGCACGCCCAGCGCGGCGCCGACGCTGCCCGTGATGCCGGCCCGCGAGCCGAGGATCTGCGGCGCGCGCGCCGTAGCGGCGGCCTGCACGCCGACGGCCAACGCCGTGCCCTGGAGCAAGGCGATGACGGGATCGTCCGTCGGGCCGGGGCGGCGCGGATCCGGCGTCGGCGTCGGGCGGGGCGTCGGCGGTGGACCCGCGCGCGGCGCGGACGCATCGCCCGCAACCCGCAGGCAGGCGCCGTCCCAGCGCGACACCATGTGCCGCAGCGGCACGAGCGGCTGCCCGCGCACGAACAGCGTCGCCCATGGCCCGGGACTGACGACGTCGACGGCCAGCGGCATCCAGCGGTCCGTCACGGTGATCGGCGACGTCCAGGCCACGCTGGCGGCGTGCGGATCGGAGCCGCCGAGCGGGTCGATGCCCAGCGTCGAAGCGTACGTCCCCGGCGGAGACGACACGAGCGGCTGATCGCCACCGCTGGACCAGGCGAACGTCCAGACGCCGGCCTGCAGCTGGACGTTCGGCGGCACCCGCACCTGCTGCCACAAGCCGCCGATGTGCGGGATGCCGTCCGACCCCAACTGCTGCAGCCACGTGCCGAACGGGACGTCGAGCAGCGCCTCGTCCGCGCGGCGCGGCACGAAGACGGGCGCCGTCAGGCCGCCGGTCTGCGGCACGTCGTACCACGGCGACCAGCCGCGCCCGACGATCGCGTCCGGCCGGTCGCGGACGCTGAAGCCTTCTTCGAAGCCCGGATTGATGAGGCGGTTGTCCGGGCAATAGACGTTCGGGGCCTCGCTTTGGGCGGCGACGGGCGTCGCGGCCACTGCGGACAATGCCAGCGCGGCGAGGGCGCACGCCGCGATGGCCGCGAAGGCCGCGGCGACGTCGCGGCGGAGGCGGCGTGCGGGGTGTGGGGTGGTGGCGGAGGGCATTCCGGTAATATTACCCGCGGTGCGCTCGTGTCTCCAGGATTGGGGGGTGCCCTCACCCTGGCCTCGCCCTGAACGGGCGAGGCCGGTCCCTCTCCCACGTCGTGGGCGAGGGACTCGTTGGCGGGGGCTGATGCGCGGCCCGGGTGCAGGGTCGCGCATCATACTATCCGCGTGGGGCATTTCGTTCCGGCGAGTTCGAGCGCGCACGAATCGACGTGTATTGGTTTCTTGAGCGCCTCCACACTCGATAGCGCATGGTGACCCGCCAACGGGTCCTTCTCCCACGACGTGGGAGAAGGACAGCCTACGCCCGTCCAGGGCGTAGGCAGGATGAGGGCACCCCCCCAACCCAAAGGATCCCCCGCCATGCACCCCCGCCACCTCGCCCTCGCCATCGCCCTCGCCGCTGCCCTCACGATCGCCGCGGCGCCCCTCGCGCCGCGGGCGCACGCGGACGGCGGGGCGGAGAACGCGTTGCTGATCATCGACCCAGGCGACGCGGACAGCTTGTACCTGGGCCACCTGTACGCAGAGCGGCGCGGGATCCCGCCGGGCAACGTGCTGTACATGCCGCCGGCGGCGGACGATTACGCGTCGTGGACGGCGTTCCAGCGACACGCGGTGACCGGGACGCTGGCCGCACGGGGGCTATCGCAGGTCGACCACATCGTCATCGCCCCGAGCCGGCGGTTCTACATGCCGATGGCGACGAACCTGGTCAGCACGGGCTGCGTCGTGGTGAGCCGGATGAGCCTCTCATCGGCCTACACGTTCCTGCCCGAGGCGGACGAGGTGCTGGGCGGGACGTTGACGGACCAGGACCTCAACCGCTATCGGAGCGATTGGCGCCGGCCGACGGACGCGGTCGCGTTCAGCAGCCGCACCCGCTGGTACGGCGGCAAGCCGGCGACGTCGGGCGGGGCGCGGCGGTATTTCATCGGCACGTTGCTGGGCTATCTGGGCGAGCGCGGGAACACGGTCGATGAGATCGCGGCGATGATCGAGCGGTCCGCGGCGGTGGACGGGAGGCGGCCGGACGGGACGTTCTACTTCATGACGACGCCGGATGGCGTGCGAAGCTATCGGCACGAGGACTTCCTGCGGGTGATCAAGGCGATCACGGACATGGGCGGCAAGGCCGAGGCGTTGGACGGCGTGCTGCCGCTCGGCCGGCACGACGCGCTGGGCATCCTGACGGGCATCACGCACCCGCAGCCCGTCGGCGCGGACGTGACGATGCTCCCCGGCGCGTTCGCCGACCACCTGACGAGCTTTGCGGGCATGTTCGACGACGGCAGCCAGGAGAAGATGTCCAGCTGGATCACCGCCGGCGCCTCGGGCTCGCTGGGCACCGTCGAGGAGCCGTGCACGGGCGGCAAGTTCCCGGACGCGGCCCTGCACGCCTTCTACTACGCGGGGCTGCCCCTGGGGGAGGCGATTTTTCGGAGCGTGCAGTGGTCCGCGTTTCAGAGCTTGTTTTACGGCGATCCGCTGACGCGGCCGTTCGCGCATGTGCCGGTGGTCACGGTGAGCGGGCTGCCCGCCGATCCGGCCACGGTCGTCAACGGCGTCATCCATTTGGCGGCGACGGCGACGACGACGGCGCCCGGCGCGACGATCGCGGGCTACGCGCTGTATGTCGACGGGGTGCCGGCAGGCACGTCGACGGACGGGGCGTTCGCGGTCGACACGACGGCGTTGGCGGACGGGTGGCATGCGGTGCGGGTGACGGCGGTGGACAGTACGGTGATGCGGGAGATCGGGGGGTGGTCTGGGGAGATGACCGTCGCCAATCGTGGACGGTCCGTGGAACTTGTGGTCTTGGTGAGCCTTCATCGGTTCGACGATGTGGACCGGCGGGAGCTGGCGCCGTCCGTCCAGGTCAAAGGCGGCACGCCGGTCGAGGTGCGGATTCTCCACGACAGCCGGGTCGTCGCCACGATCCGACCGGGTGACGATCGGGTCGACCTGTCGCGCCGCCTGCTCGGCGCGGGCAACGTGCGCCTCCAAGCGGTCGTGGAGTTCGAGGACGGCACCGCCGCGGTGTCCGCGCCAGTGGTCGTCGACATCGATCGAGCCGAGGTCGCGGATGGCGCGCAGGGCGTCGGTGGGCCTGGTCCGGTGGCCTTTGGCTACGCGTTCGACGCGCGTCCCGGCCATCCCCGCGTCATCGACCTGCCCGGCTTCGCTCCAAACGGCGACGCGGTGTCGACCCGCATCGTCGCATTGCCAAGGCAATCGGACGTATCAGGCGGTGGCGGCGCGACCCTCCTCTGGCCCCACGCCTCCGCCGCGGGCACCGACACGCTGACGTTCAGCGTCACGAACGCCGCCGGCGCCGTCGCGACCGCCGTCGTCACGATCCACTACTGCCCCGCCGGCGCTCCCGACGTCCCCGTCGCCCCCGGCATGCCCGACCCGTGCCGCCGCTGGACGCCGCCGCCGACGCCCACGCCCGGACCGTCGCCGACGCCCACGGCGGTGGGCGGACGGCGCGGAACCGTGTTCTTGCCGCTGGCATGGACCGGACGGTAGACTGATCCGATGACCAAGGTTCGTCCGCGGGGCTCCGCGGGTACGTCGCAGCGTTGAAGGAGTGGGACCATGAACGATCGCCAGGTTCTTCAGAACTACCTGATCGAGGAGTTCTACGACGACTACCGCGCCGGCGAGATCAGCCGCCGCACGTTCGTCCGCCGCGTCGCGTTCATCACCGGCGGCATGGCGGCCGCGGTTCCGGCGATGATCGCCGTCGGCTGCACGCCCAGCGAGCTGCCCAAGGCGACGGACCCGATCCCCGCCGCCGACACGCCCGCCGGCCCGACCGCCGCGGCGGCCACCGCCGTCGGCGCGGCCGCCACGCTCGCCCCGACGTCCGTGCCGCCGAGCGAACCGCGCAGCCCGCTGTCCGTCGCCGCCGATGACCCGGCCGTGTCGGCCGCCACGGCGACGTTCGTCAGCGACGTCGACGGCGCGCCGGTCTTCGCGTACCTCGCCAAGCCGGCCGCGGCCGACGGGCCCGTCCCGGGCATCCTGGTCTGCCACGAGAACCGCGGCCTCACGGCGCACATCGAGGACGTCGCGCGCCGCCTGGCCAAGGCCGGCTACGCCGCGCTGGCGATCGACCTGTGCTCCCGCGAAGGCGGGACGGCGACGCTCGATCGCGACAAAGTGCCGGGGCTCCTCACGGACGCCGGCCCCGAGCGCCACGTCGCCGACTTCATCTCGGGCGGCGCGTTCCTCAAGGCCCAGTCAGGCGTCGATCCGGACCGCCTCGGGATGACCGGCTACTGCTTCGGCGGCGGCATCACGTGGCGCTGCGCAACAAAAATGGCGGACCTGAAGGCCGCCGTCCCGTTCTACGGCCCCGCCCCAGACCTGGCCGACGTCCCGAACATCAAGGCCGCCGTCTTCGGCGTGTACGCCGAGCTGGACGAGCGCATCGGCGCCGGCGTGCCGGCCCTCGAAGAGGCGCTCAAGGCGGCGAACATCACGTACCAGGTCAAGATCTACCCCGGCGTAAACCACGCCTTCCACAACGACACGGGCGACCGCTACGTCGAGGCCCAGGCGACGCAGGCGTGGGAGGACACGATGGCTTGGTTCACGAAGTACGTGTAGGGGTGCCGGCCACGGCCTAAGGCCCTCACCCCCCGACCGCCTACGGCACCCGCCCCACATCCACCGTCACCCCATCCCCCCTCCCGTCCATCCGCCGCAACGGCGCCGCCGCATCGCCCGCGTACACCCCGATCACAACGCGCGCCCCGTGCGCCGAGGCGGGCAGCCACAGCGTGCGCCGGTCGATGACCACGTCGTCCTCGCGCCACCGCCCGAACGGGTAGACGCCCTGCCCGAGCGGCGCGTCGGCGCCGTGGTCGATGCGGCGGCCGTCGGCGTCGAGGACGTGCACGAAGAGCGTGACGTCGTCCGCGAGCGGGACCAAGGTGGGTGGCACGATCTGCGGGCGCCGAACCCACTGCGTGGCCACCTGGACCGCGACGACGCTGCGGCGGTGTCGGTCATCCACGAGCGGCACCGCCTCTGGGACGATGGCCGCGGCGGTTAGGTCCGGACCTCCATCAAAGCCCAGGATCGTCCAGGCCTCGCCGCTCGCGCCGATCCGAAGCTCCATCGCCCCCGCCGCCGGCCCCGTCGCCCGCACGTACAGCGGGCTCGCCCGCGGCGCCCGGTCGCCCCGTTCCATCACCGCCTGGTCGAACGCCAGAGTGGCCGACAGCGGCAGCTTCGCCCATACCTCGTCCAGCCGCAGGCCGTACGGCACCAGGTAGGCGACGCCGCCTTCGTCAAAGAGGACGGGATCATACGGGTCCGTCAACGTCACGCGGTCCATCGGGATCAGGAACGGCACGCTGGCCCAGCCGTCCCGCAGCCGGCGGTCCAGCCACACCCGCTCGCCCGGCCGCGCCGCGAACGGGTTGGGCGATAGCGTCGCGTTCACGTCCCGCGCGAGCATCGTCGCGCCGCCCTCGAACGCGTGGTACGCCCGCGACCAGAGGGCGGCGGCCGAGCGCATGTTGGCGATCGCGGCGCCTCCGTCGACGACACCACCCGCCTCAGCACGTCCGGCGACATCAGCTGCTTCGACGCCCGCTTCGCCGCCAGCGTCCGCGTCGCCTCCAGCGCCCTCAGCTCCGTCGGCGCCCTCATGGACCTCGGCGCCCTCACGGACCTCGGCGACCGAAGCGTCATCGAATTCGCCACCGGCGGCATCCGGCACCACCACCACCGTCCGCGCCGCGAACGGATCCAGCGCCCGCCCCGCTGCCAGGGCGGCGTCATAGCGCCCGACATCGCGACCTTCCAGCGCGATCGCGACCGCGACCACGACCCATGCCGCCGCCCGCCCGCCGGCCCCCCACCGTCGATCCGCCCAGCTGACGAGCGCCGCGCCGCCCACCGCCGCCGTGGCCACGAGCGCGGGCAGCAGGCCGACGGCCCGCAGGAAGTGCGGCGCGTCCTCCGCCAGCGCGGTCGGCAGCGCGTAGGCCACGGTGGCGGCCAGCACAAGGGCCGCGGCGCGGCGGCGGCGGGCGGTCGACTGCGTCGGCCGGGTCGGCCGCGTCGGCCGCAGCCACGCGAGCAGCACCACAGCACCGAGGATCCACAGCCCCGCCGCCAGCGGTCCGAACACCGGCCGATACGGGATGTTATGTCGCGCGATGCGATCGCCCTGCACGAACACCATCCCCGCCGTGCGCCACGCGCTCGCACCCACCGCTTTGAGCATCGCCACCCACGCCGACGCCGACGTCGACGTCCCCGCCGCTGCCGCCGTCGCGCCCGACGTCGCGCCCGTCACCGCCACCTGCGCGAGCCGCCCGAACAGCGCGCCGGGCGTGCGCGCCAGGGCGAGAGCGAGGGGCAGGGCGACGACGGTCGCGGCTGCGAGCCAGGAGGCGGGCGGCGCGCTGGCGAGGGACGAGGCGGGCATTGGGCCGACGAGCGACGGGGCGGGCGGCTGAAGCCGGCCCGCTGGAGGCGCCCCTGAAGGGCCGCCATGGCGGCCGCCTTCGCGGCCGCGGCGCCGGTCAGGGCGTCGGCGAAGGCGGGCGCGATTGCCTTCCGGGCGGCCGCGCAGGCGGCCGCCATGGCCGAA
>JBDTSC010000102.1:0-11050 GCA_039931375.1 Ardenticatenales bacterium | reverse complement strand
CGTGGTGGACCAGATCCGGCGCGACATGTTCGCGACGTGGGATCGGGTGCGGCGGATCAAGAAGCCGATCATCGCCGCCGTCAGCGGGTTCGCGCTGGGCGGCGGCTGCGAGACGGCGATGATGTGCGACATGATCGTCGCCAGCGAGACGGCGCAGTTCGGGCAGCCGGAGATCAACATCGGCGTCATGCCGGGCGCGGGCGGCTCGCAGCGCATGGCGCAGGCGATCGGCAAGGCGCGGGCGATGGAGATGGTGCTCACGGGGCGCTTCATCAGCGCGAACGAGGCGCTGTCGTATGGGCTCGTCAACCGCGTCGTGCCCGTCGAGGCCTACCTCGAGGAGGCCAAGCAGCTGGCGCGCGAGATCTCCTCCAAGCCGCCGATCGCCATCCAGCTGGCCAAGCAGGCGGTGAACGCCGTCTTCGACGACTACCTGGACCGCGGGCTGATGACAGAGCGGCGCCTCTTCTACATGTTGTTCGCGACGGAAGATCAGCGCGAGGGGATGCGCGCGTTCCTGGAGAAGCGGCCGGCGGTCTGGCAGGGAAAGTAGGCGCCGAAACGGCCGCGCCTGAGCAAGCCGCCCCGTCGATTCGCTGCACAGCCCGGCGACGGACGGGCGATCGGCCGCAACACCCGTCGCCATGCTAGAATCGCGGCGCGCCGCCCAGCGCGGCGCGTGCGACCGCGGCGCGTACGCAGGAGCGTTTCCATGACCGACCAGCCCGAAGCGCCATCCAGCGATGAACCCATCGTGCTGCGCGTGGACGCCGGCGTCGCCACGCTGACGCTCAACCGACCCGACAAGCTGAACGCGTTCACGGACCCCATGCTGCACGCCCTGCTCAAGGCGCTGCGGTCGTGTGAGCGCGACGCGGCGGTGCGGGCGATCGTCCTGACGGGCGCGGGGCGCGCGTTCTCGGCCGGCCAGGACCTCGGCGACGTCCAGGAGCGCGGCCACGGCCTCAGCTTTCGGGCCCACCTCGAAGCGACGTACAACCGGATCATCCGCGCCATGCGCCAGATCGAAAAGCCCGTCATCGCTGCCGTGAACGGCGTGGCGGCGGGCGCGGGCGCCAGCATCGCGTTCGCTTGCGACATCCGGCTGGCGGCGGAGTCGGCCAAGTTCGCGACCGCGTTCGGCCTGGTCGGGCTCGTGCCGGACAGCGGCGCGACGTGGTTTCTGCCACGGTTCCTGGGCTACGCCCGCGCCTTTGAACTCTACGCCACCGGCGGCCGCCTGACCGCAGCCGAGGCGCTGGCGTTCGGCGTCGTGAACCACGTTGTGCCGGACGATCTGCTCCTCGAACGAACCCACGAGCTGGCCGCCAAGCTGGCCGCCGGCCCGACAAAGGCATTTGGGCTGACCAAGCGGGCGATGAACCGCGCCCTGTCCGCCTCCCTGGACAGCACGCTGGACTACGAGGCGATCCTGCAGGAGATCGCTGGCAACACCGCGGACCATGGTGAAGGCGTCGCGGCGTTCCTCGAGAAGCGCCCGCCGCGCTTCGTGGGTGCGTAGCGGCCGTGGCGATCGAGCAGCCGGCGGTGGACGAGACGGAGGCTGCGTCGCGGCCGCGCGACACGGCGGTGTTTGACGCGCTCGCCCCGAGCGCGATGATCGGCGTGATCGGCGCCGGGACGATGGGCGCCGGGATCGCGCAGGTCGCGGCCGTCGCCGGCCACCGCGTCGTGCTGTACGACGTCGCCGAAGCGCAGGTGGGGCGCGCGATCGCGCAGATCGCCGCATTCCTGGCGCGTGACGCCGCCAAGGGCCGCCGCTCCGAGGCGGACGCGTCGGCCGCCGCGGCCCGCGTCACCGGTGCGACGTCGCTTGCCGCGTGCGCCCCGTGCGGCCTCGTGGTCGAGGCGGCGCCGGAGCGACTGGCGCTGAAGCGAGACATCTTCGGCGCGCTGGAAGCGGTCGCCGCGCCCGGCGCGATCCTGGCCACGAACACCTCTACGCTGTCCGTCGCCGCCATCGGCGGGGGGCTGGCGCGGCCGGAGCGGCTGGTGGGACTGCACTTCTTCAACCCGGCGCCGCTCATGCCGCTGGTCGAGGTCATTCGCGGGCCGGCGACGGACGCCGCTGTGGTGGACGCCGTCATCGACGCCGTGCGCCGGTGGGGCAAGACGCCGGTGCTGGCCAAGGACACGCCCGGTTTCATCGTCAACCGCGTCGCCCGGCCGTTCTACGGCGAGGCGCTGCGGCTGCTCGGGGAAGGCAGCGCGGACGTCGCCACGATCGACCGGCTGGCGCGGGACGGCGGCTTTCCGATGGGGCCGTTCGAGCTGATGGACCTCATCGGCATCGACGTGAACTTCGCAGCGGCGCAGTCCGTGTACGACGGCTTCTTCCAGGACCCGCGGTTTCGGCCCCATCCGATCCAGCGGGCCATGGTCGAGAGCGGCCGGCTCGGGCGCAAGACGGGGCGAGGCTACTATGACCCCGCGAAGTGAGTGCCTGGCTACGGTGCGGGGCGAGGTGGCCGTCGAACACCCGGCGATGCATCGCCGGGCGATCGAGCGGCTGCTCGACGAGGTGACGACGTACGTAGCCGCTGCGAGCGAAGCGGCCGGGCCATGCGCCTGACGATCCTGGGCGAAGCGGACACCGAGTGGGCGGATGCCCTTGCCGAGACGTTCCGCGCCGCCGGCCACGACGTCGTCGCCGGGGACGTCGGCGCGGACCATCGGCCGAGCGATGCGCGCCTGGCGGACGCGTTGGCCGCGAGCGACGCCGCGATCGACGTGTGCGTCGTCGACCGCGTGCGCAAGGGAGCGGCCCTCGCCCTGTGCGACGCCCACCTGCCGCCGGATCGTCCGCTGTGGTCGTGCTGCCTGGCGACCGCGGCGACGTACGTCGCCGCCAGCGTCGAGACGCCGGAGCGCGTGTTCGGGTTCAGCCTGCTGCCGCCGTGGGAGAATCGCACGACGGTGGAGTGCGCGCGGGCCCTGCAGAGCGACGCGGCGCTCCAGCGCGATGCGCAGGCCGTCTGGGAAGCGATCGGCCGCGAGGCGGTGTGGGTGGGCGACGGCACCGGGCTCGTGCTCGGGCGGATCGTCGCATGCCTGGCGAACGAGGCCGCCTTCGCGCTGATGGAAGGCGCCGCGTCGGGTGCCGACATCGACACCGCGATGCGGCTCGGCACGCGCTATCCTCTCGGACCGCTTGAGTGGGCGAACCGGATCGGGCCACGGGTCATCGTGGCGATTCTCGATGCGCTCGCCGCCGAACACGGCGAGGACCGCTATCGGGTCGCGCCGCTGCTGCGCCACATGGCCGTCGCGGGACGGCCCTTGCCGATCGAGTGAACCGAGGTCGCCGCCATCGTATGGCGCCCCTTTGCGCCGTTCGGACCGTCCAGGAGGATCGCCCATGAACCCCGTCGTCGATGCCGACACCCTCGTGCGGGCCGCCCTGTGGCTGCTCGCCCTCGCGCTGCCCTTGGCGATGCTGCTCTGGATGGCAGCCCAGTACGTGGCGATCCGATCGCTCGGCCGCCGCGTGCGCGCGCTGGAGGCGGCGGCAGCCCCTTCGGCCGACGCCTCACCGAGTGACGCCGCCGACCCGACCCCGGATCGGGACGATCAATGAACGAAGCGGTAATCGTCGACGCCGTCCGCACGCCGATCGGCCGCCTGGGCGGCGCGCTGGCCGACGTGCGGCCGGACGATCTGGGGGCGCACGTGATCCGCGCGCTCGTCGAGCGCACGGGCGTCGATGCGGCGCAGATCGAGGACGTGTATTTCGGATGCGCGAACCAGGCCGGCGAGGACAACCGCAACGTGGCGCGGATGTGCGCCCTGTTGGCAGGCCTGCCGCATCGCGTCGGGGGCACGACGATCAACCGCCTGTGCGCCTCGGGGCTCGACGCGATCCAGCAGGCGTCGCGGGCCGTGATGGCCGGCGACGGCGCGTTCTTCGTGGCTGGCGGCGTCGAGAGCATGTCGCGCGCGCCGCTGTCGATGCCGCGCCCGGCCCGCGGCAACGTCACGGGCTGGGACACTTCGCTCGGATGGCGCTATCCGAACCCGGCGATGGAGGCGCTGTTTCCGCTCGAGAGCATGGGCGAGACGGCTGAGAACATCCAATCCGAGACGGGCATCACGCGCGAGCGGCAGGACGCCTTCGCGCTGCGCAGCCACCAGCGCGCCGTGGCGGCGCACGACGCGGGCCGCTTTGCCGCCGAGCTGGTGCCCGTCGACGTGCCGGGCCGCAAAGGCGCGGTCACCCGCGTCGACCGGGACGAGGGTCCGCGCCTGGACAGCTCGCTGGACGTCCTCGCGGCGCTGCGGCCGGTCTTCCGAGCGGGCGGCAGCGTGACGGCCGGCAATGCCAGCAGCCTGAACGACGGCGCCGCCGCCGTGCTCGTCGCGGATCGCCAGGCGGCCGAAGCGGCCGGCATGCGCCCGCTGGCGCGCGTCGTGGCATCCGCGGTGGCCGGCGTGGATCCGCGCACGATGGGCTTTGGGCCGGTGCCGGCGAGCCGCAAGGCGCTCGAACGGGCGGGCCTGACCGTCGCGGACCTGGACCTCGTGGAGTTGAACGAGGCGTTCGCCGTCCAGGCGCTCGCCGTGATCGACGCCCTGGGCCTTGACCCGGCGCGGGTGAACGTGAACGGCGGCGCGATCGCGCTCGGGCACCCGCTCGGCTGCTCCGGCGCCCGACTGGTCGCGACGCTGCTGCACGAGCTACAGGCACGCGGCGGCCGCTACGGGCTGGCGACGCTGTGCGTGGGCGTCGGCCAGGGCGTCGCCTGCATCTTCGAAAACCTCAGGAGCTGAACCATGGCCTCGTTCGATCGAACGCGATTCCCGATGTTGATCGGCAACCAGAGCGTGGAAGCGCTGTCCGGCGCCTGGTCGACGACCACGAACCCCGCCACGAACCTCCCTCTAGCGGAGGTGCCGGATGGCGCCGCCGAGGACGTCGACCGGGCGGTGGCCGCGGCGCGGAGCGCGTTCGACGGCGGCAAGTGGTCCCGGCTGGGCGGGGCACGGCGCACACGATTGATGTTCAAGCTGGCGGATCTGCTTTGGGCGAACCTCGATGCGCTGGCGCTGCTCGAGGCCAAGGACAACGGCAAGGCGATCGGCAGCGTAAAGGCGGAGATCGCGCAGGGCATCGGCGAGCTCGAGTACTTCGCCGGGGCCGCGACCAAGATCCAGGGGCGCACGAACGAGGCGCCGTTCGGCTTCCTCAACTACACCCTGCGGGAACCGCTGGGCGTGTGCGCGCTGATCGTGCCCTGGAACTACCCGCTCATGCTCACGCTGCGCAAGCTGGCCCCGGCGATCGCCGCCGGCAACAGCGTCGTGATCAAGCCGGCGTCCTACACGCCCCTTTCAGCCCTCGTGCTCGGCGAGCTGGCCGTCGAGGCGGGCTTTCCCGAGGGCGCGGTGAACGTGATCACGGGCGGCGGCTCGACGGTCGGCGCAGCGCTGGCGCGGCATCCGCACGTGGACAAGGTGAGCTTCACCGGATCGACGGAGGTCGGCCGATCGATCCTGGACGCCGCGCGCGGCGACTTCCGGCGCGTGTCGCTCGAGCTGGGCGGCAAGAGTCCAGCCGTGGTCTTCGACGACGCGGACCTGGACGCGGCGGTGCCGGCGACGGTGTGGTCGATCTTCTATTCCGCCGGCCAGTCGTGCGAAGCCCGCAGCCGGATCTTCGTCCAGCGCTCGATCTACGATGCGTTCGTGGAGCGGTTCGCGGCCGCGACGGGCCGGCTCGTCGTCGGCGACCCGCTGGACAAGGCGACGCAGGTGGGATCGCTGATCACGCCCGAGCATCGTCTGGGCGTCGAGGCATACATCGGCTCAGGGACCGGGGAAGGCGCGCGGATCGCGGCCGGCGGGATGCGTCCGAGCGATCCGGCCCTGGCCGCCGGCAACTACCTCATGCCGACGGTCCTGGCCGACTGCACGAACGACATGAAGGTCGCGCGCGAGGAGATCTTCGGCCCGGTGGCATGCGTCGTGCCGTTCGACGACGAGGCGGCGGCCGTCAAGGCGGCGAACGACACGATCTACGGTCTGGCCGCCTCCGTTTGGACGTCCGACATCGGCCGGGCGCACCGGATGGCCGGGGCGATCAAGAGCGGCATCGTCACCGTGAACCAGCCGTTCACGGTCTTCCCGGGCACGCCGTTCGGCGGTCACAAGCAGTCCGGCTGGGGCCGCGAGGTCAGCCTCGAGGCGCTCGACGACTTCACGGAGCTGAAAAGCGTTCTGGTGTACACCGGGACGCGACCGGTGGATCCGTTCGGGCTTGGCTAGCCGCGCGCTGTCCGGTCGCGCCGCATCACGCCAACGCGACGGCGCCGATGAGCGCCGCCGTCACGACGACGATCGCCGGGTGCACATTGAACATCAGCAGAGCGAGGCTACCGACGAGGATCGCCGCGTACCAAGCCAGGGCGGACGTGGACAGCCCGCTGGTCGTGCCGCGCCCGACCTCGAGCGCCGTCCAGGCCAGGAGCGCGACGACGGCCGGCCGCGCCGCCGCCAACGCGCCCTGGGCGCGCGGCCGATCCTGATAGGCGGCGATCGTCGCGGCGACGACCATCATCAGCAGCGCCGTCGGCACGGCCATCCCGATCAGGCCGGCCGCCGCCCCAAGCGGACCGGCCAGGCGCCAGCCGATGACCGCCGCAAGCTTTGTTGTGATCGGTCCGGGCAGCGCGTTGCCCATGGCCAGCAGGTCCGCGAACTCGCGGTCCGTGAGCCACCCTCGGCTGTGCACGACCTCCTGCTGCATGAGCGGGATCATCGAAGGCCCGCCGCCGAAGCCGAATACGCCGCAGCGCGTGAACGTAACCAGCACGGACCAAAGGCGAGCAATATGCTCCATGAACTTCCTCCCGAGGCGGGGCGATTATACTGGTGGCGGAGGCGACGCGTGCGGAAGTCCAAAGCGGTTTGCGGTGCATCGGAGATCGAGCGTCGGCGCGCCGTCGGGCTCGACCGCCGCGCCTGGACGCCATCGGGGCGCGGACGATGAGCGACGAACCGCGGGTTCGCCCGCGCACCGGCTCGCGCGAGTCGCAACGCGCCATGGCGCGCGCGCTGATCGGCGGCTCGCTGGCGTTTATCACGGCGATGTTCCTGGTCGTGTGGGCCGTGCTCGTGCCGCACGGCGAGTACGCGCCGCAGCGGTTCGTGCCGGTGCTCACTTCCGCCGTGCGGCGGGCCTCGCAGGGCGACGCGATCGCCCTGCACGGGCTCTACTCGCACGCCGGGCTGGACGCCGTTACGCTGGACGATCTCGAGACATGGCTTGGTCAAACGGACGCGTTCAACGGCGCGAACGGCGTCGTCATCCGCTCGGTAGAGCGCCAGCCGGGCCTCGACGCGGTCGCGCCGCTGGCCGCGATCGTCGTCGCCGACATCGCATACGCGGACCCGTCCGCGACGCGCGCGCTCACCGCGACGATGGACTACGAGGAGGACGAGTGGCGAATCCGCAGCCTGAACATCGTGCCGTTGGACGAGACGCCGTGAACGATGGCCGGCCGGATCGGCTCGGGGATCAGCCCGCGCCGACGACCACGCTGTACGTGCTCGGTGTCGGCGGTCCGATCGACGAGGAGGGCATCGGCCATGTCGAGCGCTTTGCGTGGCGCTTTCTCGTGCGGGTGGCGCCGGGTGAGCGCGACGCAGTGCTCGGCTTCACGTCGATGCCGCGCCTCATGGCCTTCACCCGCGCCGTGAACGAGCGACGGCCACGGGCCGTCTCGACCGAGGCGTTCAAGGTGGCCGCGCACCGGTTCGGCGCGGCCGGGACGTCAGCACCGACCGCGGTGGTCGACATGGCCGCGGACGGGTTCGAGGCGTGGCTCGGCCGCGGGACACTGCTCGAACGGATCGTGCCGGAGCTCGAAGGATGAGCGAGCCGCCGACGTCCGAGCGGGAGGAGCTCACGTGGGAGGACGTGGTGTCCCTCACCCGCACGCTGGCCGGCCAGATCGCCGCCACGCCGTTCGACGTCCTGCTGGCGGTTTCGCGCGGCGGACTCGTCCCCGCCGCGGTCCTGGCTAGCCTGCTCGAGCGGCGCGATCTCGTCTCGGCGGCGCTGGCGAGCTATCGCGACGAGGCGCGCACAGATCGGATGACGGTCTACAACTTTCCGCCGGACGACGCGCTGCGCGACCGGCGGGTGCTGATCGTCGACGACATCTGGGACAGCGGACACACCGCCATGGCGATCCGCGACCGCGTGGCGTCCGCCGGCGGCACGCCGATCGTGGCGGTCCTGCACTACAAGCCCGGCCGCTCGGCCTTTCGGGACGATGCGCCGGATCACTGGGTCGTCGAGACGGATCGTTGGATCGTCTACCCTTGGGAGGGGCTGCGGCCTTGAGGGTTGGCCGGCTGGGTGTCAGTCCTCGTCCGGTCCGTAGGCGAGCTGCGCGATCGCGCCGATCCCCTCGTGCCCCTCGTCGCCATCCACCCGGCGCACACCGCGCGCCGCGCCCGCCTGATCGTTGTACGGCAGCTTGCGGACCAGGAACTCCACCAGGTCGCCTTCGCTCAGGTCGGCGAAGAGCGCTTCGTTTTCCATGTCGGCGACGTGGCAGAAGTAGTCCCGGCCGTCGGCGGCGCGGATGAAGGCGTACATGCGGTCCTCGAACTTGCGCTTGACGTAGCCGGAGAGCACCTGCCCTACGCGCGGCGGCTCGCCATGGGGCGTCTCGGCGAAGCCCCCCGGCTCGTCGTGCGAGCCGCTCCACGCGGTCTCGCGCTGGCGGGCGAAGTCCGCGCGGCACGCATCGCAGTAGAACTTCTGGCCCTTGCGGGGATAGTACGTCGTCGTCACCGTCCGATCACCCTCGTGCGTCGGCGATTCGCAGCGGCGCAGGTGCGGCTCGTAGGTCAGCTCGATCTCGTGCACGAGATCGTTCAGCCAGATCACGTCGTAGTCCTTGACCCGCGCCTCATCGAGCGGATCGCTGAACTCGGCGGCGCAGCTGCCGTGGATGGACGCGATCGCCACCCGCTTGCCCAACAGGCGCAGGTACTGCAGCACGGGGCGATAGTCGCCGTCGCCGACGACCGCGATCGCGACGTCGTAGACGGCCGGCAGCGCCGCGTTGTAGAGCATCGCCGTGGCGAGGGCGATGTCGACGCACTTCTCGCGCGGCTCGAACGGATCGTCCGGGGCGCGGTCCGCGCGGCGAACGCGGCGGCCCATGTAGTTCACTCGGAACAGCTGGACGTCGTAGCGGTACTCTTCGCGTAGAAAGTCGTAGAAATCGAGTTGTCGCTCGACGGCTTCGTCGTCCTGCGCATCGTGGTGCGCCGGATAGCTGGACACGAGGTGCGTGCGCACGATGTCGACCGGGACTCCGCCTGCGCGCTCGCCGATCATCTCGCCCAGCACGGCGGGCAACTTGCCGAAGTGAATGCGGTAATCGGGCTTGCCGGCCGACTCGGCCAGCTTGAACGTGTTTCGATACAGCCATGTTCCGTCGATGAACACCATTATCTTGGGCATGCGTACTCAGAGCTCCTCAACGTGTTCGAACACCGAGATGGAAGAAGGACCAGTGGGGGCGAAGCGGTCACGCGGATGGCCGGCGCCGGCCGCGGAGCGATGAGAAAGCGGCCATCAATGCGCCGAGGGCGAGGGCCGCGGCCAGCGCCCACACCATCCGTAGGTCGGACCGACCGGCTGGGCTCGGCGACTCAGGCGCGGCGCTGGACGGCGTACCGCCTGCAGCGCCGTCCGCCCCGGCTGGCGACTCCGCTCCGCTGGGCGCCAGCACGCCGACGTCAGGCGTCGGGTCCTCCAGTGCGGAGGCGTCATCGGACGGGGCGGTCGCGGTCACGAGACCGGTCGTCAGGATCCGCGCCGCCACGGACGGGCGCGACGAAAGCGGGCGGCCGGCCAGCGACGTGGCCGAGACGACGTCGATCGTGATCGGCAGCTCGCCCTCGTTGGACAGCGATCGGACATACGCCGCCACGCCGGCGTCGAGCGCCGCGCGCGCCGCTGTGATCGACTCGACCACGGCATCCGTGCCGGCCGGGTCCGGACGACTCGACCGGTCGAGCAGTTCGACCCAGACGATGTCGACGGCGCCGGCCTGGCCGACGCCGTCCAGCCGCGAGTAGAGGCTGCCCTGTGCGTCACGTCCTTCGTCGAAGGCGATGTACGCATCGAACAGCGACGACGAGGCACGCGCCAGCTCGCCCGTGCGCACGTGCGCCTCGGCATCGGACAGCGCCGACTGCAGGGACGACAGCATGTCGGACGGGACATAGTCGCTCGGGTCGGGCGCGACGCCGAGCACCGTCATGTTCAGTTCCGCCACGCGCTGATCCACCTCCGGACCGACGGGCGCCGGCGGCAGCTCGAGGACGTAGTGGCCGGCGGCGGCATCGTTGGCGGTCGCGCTGCGCGACGCGTCGCCAAGGCGCCAATCGACGCTCTCCAAACGGAGCGCGCGCGGGCTCCACCGAACGTCCAGCACGAATCCGCCGAGCCCGCCCACCTCCGACACGCCGTGCGTCACGATCGGCACGGCGACGGTCTGGCCGATCTGCGCCACGACGGGCACGCCCTCGAACCATAGCCGCGCCTCCGACGGCGCGGAAGGGACGCCGGGCGAGGCCGCCGCAGCATCGAGCGCGTCGAGCACGCCGGTGACCATGCGCGCGGCTGCGGCCGCCTGGTCCCCCGACTGGTCGAGCGCCGCCATCCGCATCCGGTAGCTCAACATCCGCGCCCGATCGAGCGCCGGCCCCTCGCTCGGCAGCGCGGCGGCCACCGCCGGCGCGCGCGCCGCCACATCGTCGATGATGGCGATCGCGGCGTTTCGCATGTCGCGCCAGGTGTCTTCGCCCGCGCGCTGACGGTCCGCGAGGCGGATGTACTCGCGCAGGAGCGCTCGCCAACCCGTCACCGCCGCCCCGACCGTCGGGGCCCCGCCGGCGATGCCGGGCGCCAACACGTCCATCGCGGACACCACGCGCTCGGCCTCCGCCCGAATCCGATCCGCACCCTGCGCGTCGAGCGCCTGGCCGACCGCCGCAAGGGCTGCAT
>JBDTSC010000101.1:0-11080 GCA_039931375.1 Ardenticatenales bacterium | reverse complement strand
AGAATGCGCGGCCCTGTCGCTGATCTTCTTCATTGACTCGGCTTACAAGTCCGTTCAGTGCAACGTAAAGCCGCTCTTCGTTTGGCAAGGCAACAATCGTCGCCACGAACGGAACACCTGCCTGCATAGTAACAAATGGCCAACGCACGTGCATTGCTCCTCGCAGTGCATCATCCGCAGCGATCTCGTATCCTGACGGTTGAGCGCCTAGAATCGAAAATGATCCGCCGAACCATGCATCGATCTCGACGTTCACTGCATCGAGCTTGCCTTCCAGCCAGGTACTATCAGAGGGCACCGTGGCGGTCATGACAAAGGTTGCTGTTTGGCCAACATATGGTGCTGGACCGGCAAACCGCAGAGTGGCTCCGTCTGGCAATCCCCCGGCGCTCTCGTTTACCTGGGCATGTGTGGAATCGTCCGATCGCGACTTTGACACGCCATCCGAGGACTGATCCACAGCGACCATGGATTTTTGATCACTATGTATAGTCGTGGTCGCACGAGCTTCAACCCCCAGGGGCAAGTCGCCGTGCCCCGACATATCGTAGTTCCCTCCTTGAGGGGAGCCTTCCGCGGAGTTCATTTTGTGGCCAAGGTCTGCGCATGCTAGTGCAGTAATGGCCAACACCGCGAGGGACAATCCGCCAGCTAGAATTCGATTACCCATTGTCCCGATCTCCTTTCCGCGTGCGTTTGTTCGCAACGCCCTAAACCTGACCCACCCCAACGCTCAAGCCTTGACCCCTTGACCCACCATGAGGGTGTCCACTTTGGCCGACGACGGAGAACCACGATGGGGCGACGCTTGACAATAACCTCGTCCGGTCCGGATGGGGATGTTTCCCGAGCCCGGTTGGAGAGGTGAGGCGGCCGGGGCTTATGCCACATTCTTGTCCCAAAACTACCGGAACCCCTACGTCACCTGCGGCGTGTCACACCAAACACAATACCAATTCCGGCAGCGAAGGCGATCAGTGTCCCGAGCCCAACCAGCAACCCTGTCGCACTCGATGAATTGACGGCACCGGACGAAGCCGGATTCCTGGAACGCATCAAGGGATCTTGCTCCGCCTTTGCCGCTAATCCCCCGCTGCCCTCACTCGATCCATAAGTCTCGTATACCCATGCACCAAATTCCGCCAATGACATTTGATCCCCAACAATACCTCGGCCAGCATCATTCAGGCCGATTACCTGGTCGCCGTGCAAGGCGAACCACCCTGGAATAACGGGATCATAAAACACCTTATCGGTCGGCGCTAACGCGACAAGGGTTTGCCCAGAGCTTTTGTCAATAACATCAACAGAAGACCAATTGCCTGCAATATTTCGCATGATCAATCCACCATGTACAGTGTCGGTAATTCGAATCAACGCGACCCACCGATCTTCCGATTCATAGAAATACTTGCCAAGATCACCCGATGTGTCGCCATCAAAGAAACTTTGATCTAGGCGCCATATCTGCCGCGGTGATTCAACGTGAGTGTCCGTTAGTGCCACACTGTTGATGACATTGAAGCCCAGTGCCTCGAAATTTGCCGGGGATTCGCTAAGTTCGTCGCGTAATCCCTCGAGGGTTGCCGCACTTGGAGGACCAGACGCCTGGCTGATCGGGTGGGCGGCAACCGCCATCGAGAGCAAGATCATGCTCAAGACCGCAATGGACCAAACAACAACAAACCGCTGTGTCATCGTCACCATGTTCTCACTCTTTGCGCGTCGCACATCGACCGATTTGCTTCCTTCAATTCGTGCCTATTGCCTTATACCTTACAAGCACGAAAGATGTGATATTAAATTCACCGTTAGAACCATCCCACAACGAGTTGTAGTCTCCATGGGCCGTATTTCTTCCCACCAAGGCACTGGTATCCGTCGATTTCCACATAGTGAATCCAGGGAGCGGCGACGCGAGCGTCTGGGAGTATCGAACGGCCTTCAGCAAGACGGGCAACACAATCGATCTCGCGTCCGGTGAGACGATTGCGATAAAGGCCTACGCCAACCTTCTTGGGGGCGAGGGCTGGGAGTTGGTGTCTGTCGTGCCGAAAACCTATTCGGGAACGTGGCGGGCGCCGGTCCCCGGCTTCACACTCTGGTTCAAGCGTCCGCGGCGAAGCGGATGAGTGCATGCATCGGAGCGCAGGTTCGCCGGCTGCGGCGCTGGCAGGATGGGGATCTGGCTGCCCCGACGGTACGGGCGCCTTGGTCCAGGAGTATCGACGGCGTGTAGCCCAAGTTTCACGGCGTGCAATTCAAGGTACACGCCGTCTAACTACGGTCCAACCACCGTCGAATCGCCCTCATCCGTAGCCGGCTTCAGCCGGCGTCGTTATGGTAGCCCGGCCGTTCGCGGCTGGGCGACAGGCCGGTCCCCCGTTTACCTGCAAGCGCCCCAAACGGTGTTGCCTGTGGGAGCTACCCCAACCCCGCCCCACTAGCCCCTGCCAACACCGCCTCGTCCACTTCCCCCGGCCCCGGCCCGTCCACCGCGTAGTAGCTGCCGCGGAACCGCAAGCGCTTTCCGCCGACATCGCCGTTGGCCGCAGCAACGCCGTCCGTAGTCATCGCATCCGCGGCCACGTCGGCCGCCACCCCCTCCAACAACCGCACCTCCGCCGCGCACACCTTGTACTCCGCCGTCCCCGTCACCGCATCGCCCACATCGTTCGTCAGCAGGTTGGCGCGCGCCTCGGCAAAGTGGAACGGCATCCAGATGCAGCCGCGGCGCACCTGGCGCGAGATCAGCGCACGGCACTCGATGTGCCCGCGCCGCGTCGACACCGTCACCATGTCGCCATCCGTGATCCCGCGCTTGCCGGCGTCCTTCGGGTGCAGCTCGATGTACGCCTCGGGCTGCTTGGCCTTCGCGCCCTGCTCGCGGCGCGTCTGCGTCGCCGAGTTGTAGTGGTAGAGCGTGCGGCCCGTGGACAGCAGCAGCGGGTAGTCCGCGTCCTCGGCCTCGGCGGACGGCCGGTAGTCGACGGCCGTGAACAGACCGCGGCCGCGCAGGAGCTTGCCGCCCTCGTGCAGGTACTTCGTGCCGGGATGCTCGGGTGTCGGGCACGGCCACTGCAGGCCGCCATCCACCGCGATCCGCGCGTGGCTGATGCCAGCGAACCGAGGCACGTCCTGCGCCATCTCGTCGTAGATCTCGGCCGCCGAACGGTAGGACCAGTCCGCTCCGCATGCCCGCGCCAGCTCGACCAGGATCTCCCAGTCCGCTCGCGCGTCGCCCGGCGGCTCGACACCCTTGCGCACGAGCTGGACGCGCCGCTCGGAGTTCGTGAACACGCCGTCCTTCTCCGCAAAGCACGCCGCCGGGAAGATCACGTCCGCAAAGCGCGCCGTCTCGTTCAGGAAGATGTCCTGCATCACCAGGAAATCGACCTTGTTCAGACCCTCCTCGAGCAGGCTGACGTTCGGCTCGGACAGCACGATGTCCTCGCCCATGACAAAGAAGCCCTTGATCTGCTTGCCCGCCTTTTTCATCATCTCGTTCAGGTTGAGGCCCAGGGTGCGCGTCAGCGGCACCCCCCAGCTGTCCTCGTACTTGGCCACCACCGCCTCTTCGTCCGCGCGCTGGTAGCCCGGGAAGTAGATCGGCGTCGCGCCCGCGTCGTTCGCGCCCTGGACGTTGTTCTGGCCGCGCAACGGGTTCATGCCGCACGACTCGCTGCCCAGGTGGCCCGTCATCAGCACCAGGTTGGCCAGTGCGTACACGTTGTCCGTGCCGTGGCTGTGCTCCGTGATCCCGAGCGTGTAGTAGATCCCCGCCTTCTTCGTGCTCGCGTACTCGCGCGCCGTCGCGCGGATCTCCTCGGCCGGGATGCCCGTCGCCTCCTCGGCCTTCTCGGGCGTGTAGCCCTGCACCGCCGCCACGACCGCCTCGAAGTTCTCCGTGTTATCCCGCACGAAGTCCTCGTCGCAGAGCTCCTCGGTGATGATCACGTTCGCCATCGCGTTCAGCAGCCAGACGTCCGTCCCCGGCCGCAGCTTCAGGTGCCGATCGGCGATCGACGCCATCCAGATCGAGCGCGGATCGGCCACCACGAGCTTGGCGCCGCGACGAACGGCGCGCTTCATCTCCATCGCGATGATGGGATGCGCCTCACTCGTGTTGCTGCCGATCACGAACAAGAAGTCCGCGTCGCGGATCTCGCCGATCGAGTTCGTCATCGCGCCCGCACCAAACGTTGTGACCAGACCGGCCACGGTGGGGGCGTGTCAGGTGGCCGCGCATTGGTGGACGTTGTTCGTTTGGAACACCGCCCGAGACAGCTTCTGCACGAGGTAGTTCTCCTCCATCGTGCAGCGCGAGGACGATACGAACGCCAACGCGTCCGCCCCGTGCTTCTCCGCCACCCCCCGCAACCCGTCCGCCGCCCGCCGGATCGCCTCGGCCCACGTCGCAGGCTGCAACGTCCCGTCCTCGGCCCGCACCAGCGGCGTCGTCAGCCGGTCCTCGTGGTCGATGAAGTCGTACGCGAACCGCCCCTTAACGCACAGGTTGCCGTCGTTCGTCGTCGTGCCCGGCGGCGGGCTCGAGATCTTGACGACGCTCCCGCGCCCGCCGTTGCCCTCCGGATCGACGTTCAGGTCCATCTGGCAGCCGACGCCGCAGTAGTTGCACGTCGTGCGCACCTTGACCAGCTCCCGCTCGGGCTTGGCCTTCGTGAGCAGCGGGATCTTCTCCGCCATCGCCCCCGTCGGGCACGTGTCGATGCAGCCGCCGCACATCTCGCACGTCGTATCCAGCAAGGACAGTTGGTCGACGGTGCTGATCGTCGTGTGGCTGCCGCGCCCGGACAGCGTGATCGCGGTCACGCCCTCGACCTCGTCGCAGTAGCGCGTGCAGCGGGCGCAGCTGATGCACTTAGTCGCGTCGAACAGAATGTACGGGTTCTCGTCCAGCGGCCGCCCCGCGCGCACCGGCTCCATGCGCGGCCAGTCCCGCGGCGCACCGTACCGCTCGGCCAGCGCGTAGACCTCGCTTGGCGCCCCGAGTTCGCTTCCCACAAAGCCTTGCGGGTGATCCGCCAAATAAAGCGCCATAAGGCTCTGCCGATGCCGGGCGATCCGCTCGTTCTCCGTCGTGATCACCATCCCGGCCGCCGCCGGCGTCGCGCAAGAAGGCGCCATCCGCCGCCAGCCCTCGATCTCCACCAAGCACGTCCGACACGCGCCCGCCGGGTCCAAGCGCGGATCGTGGCACAGCGTCGGGATCGTCCGCCCAGCGCGCGCGGCGACCTCGAGGACGGTTTCGCCGGGGGCGAACGGGATCGTCTCGCCGTCGACGGTGACGGTGGTCTGCGGATCCTGTCGGCGCGTCGGGTCCATGATCCTGCTCCTGATCGTGCGGTTCGATCGGGCCAATAGTACGCGCTACGGTCGGCTAAGGCTATTGGTTGGGGTGGGCCCAGGGAGCGCGTGAGGCGGGAGGCCTACGGCCCTCACCCCCCCTCCCCTCCAAACGCCTCCGGAAACCACCGCAACGCCGTCGTCAACGGCAACGACGCCGCCTGCCCGAGCCCGCAGATCGACCCCTCGTTCATCTGCCACGCCACGTCCGCCACGTGTGCCAGCGCGTCCGCGCGCACGGACGGGCGCATGGGATCGAGGAACCGATCGAGGCTCTCCCGTTGGAAGCGCGTCCCGATCCGGCAAGGTGCGCACTGGCCGCAACTCTCCGCTTCGAAGAAGCGCAGCTGTTGCGCGACGGCCCATGGGATATCCACCGTTTCGTTCAGCACGACCACGCCCGCCGAGCCGAGCATCGACCCCTCGTCGGCGAGCGTACGGAAGTCGAGGGGGATGCCGCGCTTGGACGCCGGCAGGAAGCCCGAGCTCGCCCCGCCGGGGGAGAACGCCTTCAGCTCGCCAACATATCCGCCCGCCGTGGCGACGAGCTCGTCCAGCGTCACGCCCAGCGGCAGCTCGTAGATGCCGGGTCGGACGACGTGTCCGCTCACACAGTACAGCTTCGTGCCGGCGCCGGTGCGGCCCAGCGCCTTGAACCACTCGCCGCCCTTTTGGACGATGGGCGGCACACACGCGATCGTCTCGACGTTGTGCACCAGCGTCGGCTTGCCCCACAGGCCCACCTCGACGGGGAACGGCGGCTTCAGGCGCGGCATGCCGCGCTTGCCCTCCAGCGCCTCGATCAGCGCCGTCTCCTCGCCGCAGATGTACGCGCCCTGGCCGGCGTGCATGTGGAAGCGCAGCCCGTCCAGCAGGCCCGCCGCCTCGAACCGCGCGATCGCCGCCTCGACAGCCTGCCACGGGATCTCCCATTCGCCGCGCAGGTACAAGTAGACATCGCGCGCTTTCATCGCCCGCGCCGCGATCGCCAAGCCCTCGATGACCTTGTCCGGCCGCCGCAGCAGCACCTCCCGGTCCTTGAACGTCCCCGGCTCGCCCTCGTCCGCGTTCAGCACGACGTAGCGGACCGGCTCCGGCTGCCCCGCGACGCCCTTCCACTTGATGTGCGCCGGAAAGCCCGCCCCGCCGCGCCCCTGCAGCCCGGCCGCTTCGAGCAGCGCGATCACTGCGTCCGCACCCATCGCATCCGCGCGGGCCAATGCGTCGCCGGTGTAGTCCGGTTCGCCGAGCAGGTCGAGCACCAGCTGATCCGCGTCGACGTCCACAGGCCCGACCGCACCCGCCCACACGTCGCCCGGCGCGCGGGCCGAGTGGAGGTCCATGAACACGCCGCCCGCCGCTGCGATCTCTGCCTCACCCACCGCCGGCAGCACCCGCCGCCCGCGCAACACCGCCACCGGCTGGTCGCACGCCGCCAGGCACTGGCACCCCGCCGCCCTCAGTCCGCCGGCGACGGCCGCCGCAAGCACGCCCTCGGCGCCCTTCATTTGGCACGACAGCCCCTGGCAGACCCGCACGTCCACGTCCGGCTCGCTGAGCAGGTGGTAGAAGCTGCCGACGCCATACACGTCCGCCTCCGGCACGCCGGTGGCGCGGGCGACGTCGCGTGCGACGCCCGGCCGAAGGCCGCCGCGGCGTTGCAACTCGTCCGGGACACGGGCGCGCTCTTCCTGGGTCGTCATCTACTTCTCCCATCATCGACAACGCGGGGCCACGTTCTCCCGGCCGTGAACGGCCGGGCCAAACGATCCACCCGGCCGTGAACGGCCGGGGCTACCAACGACGCTGGCTAAAGCCAGCTACGGCCCGGCTAGCCTGCTTCAGCAGGCGTCGTTATTGTAGCCGTGCGATTCATCGCGCGGCGATCGACGCCAGGGCGAACGCATTCTGGCGGAGCCCGCGAACGCCCTACGATCGTCGCCATCCCGCCTGCCGCCGCTCCGCATCCCCTACGCCAGCCCGTACACCGCCCCAAACTTCCGCGTCGCATACCGCACGAACGCGCCCTCGTCCAACGGTCGGCCCGTCGCGCGGCGGATCAGGGCGGCCGGCGGGTAGAGCTTGCCGTGGCGATGCACGTTGCGGCGCATCCAGTCCACCAGCGGCGCCGCTTCGCCCGCGTCCAGCCCGGCCGCCACCGCGGGATCACGCTCGGTGGCCGCCTCCACCAGCTGCGCGGCGTACAGGTTGCCCAGAGCGTACGTCGGGAAGTAGCCGTACATTGGGCTCGACCAGTGCACGTCCTGGAGGATCCCGTTCGCGTCGTCGTGCGGTGTGATCCCGAGGAGGTTGGCCATCGAGTCGTTCCACGCGTCCCGCGCGTCCGCCGGTTGGAGCGAACCGCTGATCAGCGCCCGCTCGATCTCGAAGCGTAGGATGATGTGCAGGTTGTAGGTCAGCTCGTCCGCCTCGACCCGGATCAGGGACGGCTGGACGATGTTCACCGCCCGCCAGAAGTCGTCCGCGGACGTCCCGCCGAGCTGCGACGGGAAGTGCGCCTGCAGCCGGCCGAAGTGGGCGCGCCAGAAGCCCCGGCTGCGGCCGACGACGTTCTCGATCATCCGCGACTGCGATTCGTGGATCCCCGACGACGTGCCGCGCGCCAGCGGCGTGCGGGCCAGAGCGGGGTCCGTGCCCATCTCGTAGATCGCATGGCCGCACTCGTGGAGCGTGCCGAACACGGACGGGTTGATGAACTCGGGATACCAGCGCGTCGTGATCCGGCAATCGTTCTGCGAGAAGCTGGACGCGAACGGGTGGACCGCCGTCCCGAGGTGCCCGCGGCTGAAGTCATAGCCCACCGCCTCGGCGATCTCGCGCGCGAACGCCTGCTGCGCCGCCACCGGATAGGGCTGGTGCAGCACGGACGCGTCGATCGGCCGCCCGTCGCGACCGATCGCCTCGCGCAGCGGAACGAGCGCGTCGCGCGCCGCGCTGAACAGCGTAGCCACCGCCGCGGACGTCATGCCGCGCTCGTACCGATCCAACAGCGCGTCGTATGGCTCCGTCGTGTACGTGAAGTAGTCCGCCTGCTCGCGGGCCAGGCCAACGGTCTGCGCTAGGTGCGGCTGGAAGGACGCCCAATCGGACGCGCGCCGCGCCTCCACCCACGCCTGATACGCCGCCGCGCTGAGCCGCGCCCGGCGGGCCACGTACTCGGCCGGCAGCTTGGCCGCGTCGTCGTGCTGGCGGCGGAACTCGCGCAGCAGCGCGCCGACGTGCAGGCGGGCGATGGCCTCTGCGTCGGCGGCGCCCGCGCTGTCCTGGTCATCGCCCACGCCGGCCTCGGCCGTGTCCTCCATGTACACGGCCCCGAAGCGCCGCGCCTCCTCCTCGGCCTCGGCCAGCCAGTCCGCGACCTGCGGGTTCGTCAGCGTCTCGTGCATCACCTGCGCCAGCGTCGACATCTGCTGCGCGCGGTCGGGCGTGGCGGCGCTGGGCATGTTCACGTCGCGGTCCCAGCCGAGCAGGCCGGCCACCTTGCCCAGATCGTTGAGGCGCCGAATGCGCGTCAGCAGCGCACCGAACGCGGGACCGACGGCGGAACCATCGGTCTGGAGGATCGGCATGGCGCCATCGGCCACTCCTTCGGCGCTCCCGGTCATCTGGGTCACTGTGCGTCCTCTCGTGATTGGGTGGCCGCGGGACCGGCGGCCCGCGCCGCTTCGACCCCGTCGATGAACGATCCCAGCAGCATCTCGAGCCAGACAGCGGCGCGGTGCGGGGCGCCGTGTCCTACGCCGGGCAGGATCGCGAGCTGTCCGTTCGGCAGCGCCTGATAGAGGCGCACCGTCTGGTCGAGCGGCACGACCGGGTCGCGATCGCCGCCGACCACCAGAACCGGCATGTGCAACGCCCCCAGCTCCTGTGCCGTGAACGCCGGCCGCACGCGGTCCTCGGCGGCCCACCATTCCAGCAGCGTCTCCGGCGGCACGGCGTGCCAGCGCTCCATTCCCTTTATCCACAGCGCGTCGCGGCGCTCGATGGCCTCCTTGGACCAAAACCCCCGCGCCATCCTCGCCTCGTCCCGCTCGAAGTTGTTGCTGATCAGCACGAGCGACCGCGCCCGATCCCCGTGCCGCGCCCCGAAGAACAGCGTCGTCGAGGCGCCGCCGGAAAAGCCGCACACGTGGGCGTCCGCCACGCCAAGGGCGTCCAACAGATCGACGATGTCGTCCGCCATCCGTCGCAAGTCCAGCGCGCCGGCCGGGTTCGTGCTCTTGCCATGGCCGCGCAGGTCGACGCCGATCACGCGGTAGCGCTTCGCGAGCGGCCCGGCGAGCCGCTTCCAGCTGACCTCGAACGTCTCGGTAGCGCCGTGAAGGAGCACGAGCGGCGGCGCGTCGGCAGGGCCGTGAACCTCGTAGTAGAGGTCGAGCGTCGACAGGGACAAGATCGGCATGCGTGTATTATGCCCATCCCATGGCGACGCACCTCATCCCCGATCCCTACCCGATCCCGTCCGAGCGCACGGAGGCGACGACGAGCGCCGGCAACTCCACGTTCGTCGCGATCGCACAGCGTATCGAATCCGTCGAGGAGGCCCGGGCCGTCGTCGCCGACCGCCGCCGCGAGCGCCCGGACGCGACGCACCACTGCTACGCCTTCGCCGTCGGCCACGGCGCGAGCGTAACGCACGGCTCGAGCGACGATGGCGAGCCGTCCGGCACGGCCGGCCGCCCGATCCTGGCCGTCGTCGCCGGCAGCGGGCTGGGCGACGTGATCGTCGTCGTGACGCGCTACTTCGGCGGCACGAAGCTGGGCACGGGCGGGCTCGTGCGCGCCTACACGGACGCGGCCAAGGCGGTGCTCGAGGCGTGCCCGCGCCGCCTGAAGATCGCCCGCCTCCGCCTCGTCGGCCACGCGACGTACCCGCTGTACGACCTGGTCCACCGCATCGCCGTCGCCGCTGGCGCTGATGTGCTCGGCGCGGACTTCAACGCGGACGTCCGCGTCACGGTCGAGGTCGACGCGGACAAGGTGCTGGCGCTGCAGGCGGCCGTGGCGGAGGCTACGGCGGGGGTGGTGAGCTTCGCGGCGATCGACGATCTGTGATCCGGCGTGGTCGCCGCGATCCCCGCCCGCCCCTGGCCCCGACGATTGCCCTCCCCTCACCCCTCCCCGCTCGCCCCCAACACCACCCCCCGCACCTCCCCAAACCCGAGCCGCACCCCCTCCCCCTCGCACACCCCCGTCATCACCACCTCGTCCCCGTCCTCCAAGAACGCGCGCACCTCGCCCCCACCCACGTCGATCGGCGTCTGGCCACGCCACGACAGCTCGAGCAGCGAGCCACGGCTGTCCGGCGTGTCGCCGCTGATCGTCCCCGTGGCCAGCAGGTCGCCGGGGCGCAGGTTGCAGCCGGTCACGGTGTGGTGCGCCAGCTGCTGGGCGATGTCCCAGTACAGCAGGCGGGCGTTCGTGCGCGCGATCCGGTGCGGCGCGCGACCGGCGCCGCGGGCGGCCGCCGTGGTCAGCGCGACGTCGAGGGCGATGTCCAGCGCCCAATCGCCCGCGCGGCGCAGGTAGGAAACGGGCGGCGGGTCCTGCGCCGGCGCCGGCACGCGAAACGGCGCGAGCGCATCCATGGGGACGATCCACGGCGAGATGGACGTCGCGAAGTTCTTGGCCAGGAAGGGGCCGAGCGGCACGTACTCCCACGCCTGGATGTCGCGGGCGCTCCAGTCGTTCA
>JBDTSC010000100.1:0-11126 GCA_039931375.1 Ardenticatenales bacterium | reverse complement strand
CGGCGAGCGTGCGCGTGATCGTGCTCGGGGGCGTGCCCAAGGTCTGGCTGCCGCTGCTGCGGCGCTAGCGCGGGTATCTTAGCCCCCCCATCGTCGCGACGAGATCACGACGCGCTGGCACGGCCAGCATGCAGCTATGGATACCGAAAGTGCCCGATCACCGGCCGCGCAAAGAGAAAATCCGCCACCACCGGCGTCCCCCCGATGTGATGCGCCACGAGCGGCCGCAGCCCATCGTCCGAGTAGCGGTCCGTGAGGATCCCGATGTGCGTCATCCCCCCGCCCAGCTGCCAGGCGATCACGTCGCCCGGCAGGTAGTCGGCCGCGTCGACGCTGTTCGGGAGCGCCGCGCCGGCTCGCGTGAAGAACACCATCAGGTTCGGCACGCGCCGATGGTCGATGTTGGCGTTCGGCGCGTCCGAGCCCCAGATCGTCGGATACGCGCCGAAGTCGGATGCCATGTCCTCGTGCACCGCCTGCTGGAGGTCGATGCCGATGTCGCGGAAGGCGCGGACGACGAGATCCGTGCACACGCCGCGGTCGGGCGCCACGTCGCCGCCGGGGTAGTCGAGGGACACGTAGGCGCCGTCGTAGAGCGTCGGCGCCGCGGCGCGCGTCGCGGCGGCCGACGCCAGACGCATCTGCGCGGCGCCGATCGAGGGCGTCGGCGCGACGGTACGGGCGACATCGACATCGCGCGGGGCAGGCGCAGGCGCCGTCATGGCGGCGGGGTGCGCGGCATCCCAGCGATGGAGGAAGCGGTACTCCGGCCACCGGCGGGATGAGAGAACCACGATTGCAAGGGCGACCGTTATCGCAACGCCGCCGGCCAACAGGGCCAGGCGGCGGGCCAGGCGAAGGAGCGGCGGCTTTGGGTGAACCAACGGTCGTGACATCGTTGCAGAGCATACACGACGCGGCGTGTGCGACACCACCCGCACGCCGCCTGCGACCGCTGCGCCGAACCGCATTTCGGCGCCATCGCTTGCCCCCAACCGCCGATCGTCCTACCCTCCCCCGCGCCCCGCTCCCCCGGCGCGATCGTTCCGCTTCTCACCCAGGACAACCGAACGCATGTATGCCAAGGCCGTCTTCGAAACCATCCAGCAGCGCGACCCGAACCAGCCCGAGTTCCACCAGGCGGTCTGGGAGGTCCTCGAGACGCTCGAGCCCGTCTTCGAGCGCAACCCGCACTACCGCGAGGCCGCGATCCTCGAGCGCCTCACCGAGCCGGAGCGCGTCATCCTGTTCCGCGTCCCGTGGGTCGACGACAGCGGCAAGGTGCAGGTGAACCGCGGGATGCGCGTGCAGTTCAACAGCGCGATCGGGCCGTACAAGGGCGGCCTGCGTTTCCACCCGTCCGTGAACCTGTCGATCATCAAGTTCCTCGGGTTCGAGCAGATCTTCAAGAACGCCCTGACCACCCGCCCGATCGGCGGCGGCAAGGGCGGCAGCGACTTCGACCCGAAGGGCAAGTCGGACGGCGAGGTGATGCGCTTCTGCCAGTCGTTCATGACCGAGTTGTTCCGCCACATCGGCCCGAACGCCGATGTGCCGGCCGGCGACATCGGCGTCGGCGGGCGGGAGATCGGGTTCATGTTCGGCCAGTACAAGCGGCTCACCAAGAGCTGGGACGGCGTTCTGACGGGCAAGGGCTGGGGCTGGGGCGGCTCGCTGATCCGGCCGGAGGCCACCGGCTACGGCCAGGTCTACTTCCTGCGCGAGATGCTCAAGAGCCGCGGCGACGTGATCGAGGGCCGGACGTGCGTCGTCAGCGGCAGCGGAAACGTGGCGCAGTACTGCATCGAGAAGGTGATCCAGTACGGCGGCAAGGTGGTCACGGTGTCCGACTCGAACGGCTTCGTGCACGACCCGGCCGGCATCGATGCCGAGAAGCTGGCCTGGATCATGGACCTGAAGAACGTCCGCCGCGGCCGCATCGAGGAGTACGCCGCCCAGTTCACCGGCGCGACGTACCACGCCGGCAAGCGCCCGTGGGCCGTCCCGTGCGACATCGCGCTGCCGTGCGCGACGCAGAACGAGATCGAGCTGGCGGACGCGAAGGATCTCATCGCTGGCGGCTGCAAGGCGGTCAGCGAGGGTGCGAACATGCCGTCCACGCTGGAGGCGATCGAGGCATTCCATGCCGCGGACATCGCCTTCGGGCCGGCCAAGGCCGCGAACGCGGGCGGTGTCGCCACCTCGGCGCTGGAGATGACGCAGAACGCGCAGTTCGACAGCTGGGAGCGCGAGAAGGTCGACGCCCAGCTGGACCGCATCATGACCGGCATCCACGCCGCCGCGGCCGGCGCGGCCGAGACGTACGGGGTCAAGGGCAACCTGCTGGCGGGCGCGAACATCGCCGGCTTCCTGAAGGTGGCGAACGCGATGCTCGACCAGGGCCTCGTGTAGCGCGGACCGCACGACGGATCACTGGATGAACAGCGCGGACGGCCGGAGCGGTGCGCAGGCGCCCTCCGGCCGTCCGGTCGTCCCGTCGATCCTCGAGCCTGACCTCGAGGCGATCGTCGAGGCGTACGACTTCCAGACCAGCCAGCTGCAGACGCTGCTGTCGTACCGCGTTCGGCGCGTCCTGCTGGTGGCCAGCCTGTACGACTCGTACACGCTGTCCGAGGGCGCCCATCTGGCCGAGCTGATCGTCACGACGTATCAGAGCCTGTCCCTCGAAGGCCCGCCCGAGATCACCCGCGTCTCGACGCGCGCACGGGCCCTGGAGGTGCTCGCCAGCCGCCCGTTCGACCTCGTGATCTCCATCGCGGCCGTGAACGACCTCGGGGCGTCGGAGTTCGGGATCCAGGCGAAGTCAATATACCCCGCGGTGCCCGTGTTCATCATGGCCTACGACATGCGCGAGCTGTTCGGGATCCCCGGCGGGCCGGGCGCGATCCCGAACGTCGACGGGGCGCTGCTCTGGCGGGGCGACGTCCGGCTGTTCCTGGCGATCATCCGGCTGGTCGAGGACCGTCGCAACGCCGAGCACGACGCGCGCGTCGGGGGCGTTCGCAGCATCATCCTGGTCGAGGACAGCATCCCGTTCATCTCCTCCTACCTGCCGCTCGTGTTCAGCGCGCTCACGCGCCAGACGGACCAGCTGATCGCCGAAAGCCTCAACCTCGATCAGCGGCTGCTGCGGCGGCGTCTGCGGCCGCGGCTGCGGCTGGCGACGACGTTCGAGGAGGGCTGGGCGCTCTACCAGGCGTCGCAAGACCACGTCCTGGCCGTCATCAGCGACGTCCGCTTCCCGCGCGGCGGCGTCGACGACAACGAGGCCGGCTTGAAGTTGCTTCGCCAGATCCGTGCGGTCGATGCCGAGACGCCGTTGTTGCTCCAATCGTCCCAGGACCGCTTCGCCGCCGCCGCCAAAACGCTGGGCGCGGCCTTCGTGAACAAGAACTCGCCGACGCTGCTGACCGACTTCAACGACTTCATGCTCGACCGCCTGGGGTTCGGCGACTTCGTGTTCCGCGACCCCGACGGCGCCGAGGTCGCCCGCGCCGCGGACGTGGACGCGCTGCTGCGCGTGCTGCCGACGATCCCGGACGACGTGCTGGTCGGCCACGCGCAGCGCAACGGCTTCTCGAACTGGCTGATGGCGCGCACGGAGTTTGCGCTGGCGTCGGAGCTGCGCACGCTCCATGTGGACGACTTCCCCACGACCGGCGACATGCGGCTGTTCCTCATCGACCGCCTGCAGCAGATCCGCGATGCGCAGCGCAGCGGCCAGGTGGTCGATTTCGCCGCCGCCCGCGCCGACGCCCGCGACACGTTCGTGCGCATCGGCAGCGGCAGCCTTGGCGGCAAGGGGCGCGGCCTGGCGTTCACGTTCGACCTGCTCTCGCGCGGCGACATCGCCCGCGACCTGCCGCGCATCCGGCTGTTCGTGCCGACGACCGCCGTCCTGGCCACGGACGTCTTCGACGCGTTCGTCGGCCCGGACCTGCAGTCGTTCGCGCTGCGCGAGTCGGACGACCACGCGATCCTGTCCCGCTTCCTGGACACGGCGCTGCCGCGGCACGTGAGCGCCGACCTGGCCGCCTTCCTCGAGCGCGCCGACCAGCCGCTGGCCGTGCGCTCGTCCAGCCTGCTCGAGGACTCGCACCACCTGCCGGCCGCCGGCGTCTACCCGACGCACATGCTGCCCAACAACGCCGCGACGCCACAGGCGCGGCTCGCGGCGCTCGAGGCGGCGATCAAGCACATCTACGCCGCGACGTACTTCACGGCGGCCAAGGCGTACTTTGCGGCGACGCCGAACCGGGTCGAGGATGAGAAGATGGCGGTCGTCATCATGCAGATCGTCGGCGACCGGCATGGCGACGTGGTGTACCCGCACTTCTCGGGCGTGGCGCAGTCGCACAACTTCTATCCGGTGCGCGCCATGAAGGCCGAGGAGGGCATCGCCACGGTGGCGCTCGGCCTCGGCAAGACGGTCGTGGACGGGGGGCGGGCGGTGCGGTTCTCGCCGGCGCACCCGGAGTGGCTGCCGCAGATGTCCGTGCCGGAGGACATCTTGGCCAACGCGCAGCGCACGTTCTGGGCGCTGGACGTGACGCGGCCGGCCAGCTTCCACACGCCCGAGCCAGAGTCGGCGCTGGTCGAGCTGGGCCTCGCGGACGCCGAGCGCCACGATACGCTCTGGCCGGTGGCCTCCGTCTACGTGCCGGACAACGACGCGGTATACGACGGGCTGTCGCGGCCCGGCGTCCGGCTCGTGACGTTCGCGCCGATCCTCAAGCACCACCTGCTGCCGCTGTGCGAGACGCTCCAGCGGCTGCTCCAGCTGGGCACCCTGGGCATGTCCGGCCCCGTCGAGGTCGAGTTCGCCGTCTGCCTGCGCCCGTCGCCCGCGCCGCACGAGTTCGCGTTCCTCCAGATCCGCCCGCTCGTCCTGGGCACGGCCGCACAGGCGATCGACCTAACCGCGATCGCGCCGGAGGACGCGTTCATCGCCGGCAGCCAGGCGCTGGGCGTCGGCCGGACGATCGAGGTGGCGGACATCGTCAGCGTCCGCCGCGACGTGTTCGACCGCCAGCACACGCCGGACATCGCGCTGGAGGTGGCGGCGATCAACGCTGAATTGGTGGCCGCCGGCCGCCCCTACCTGCTCATCGGCCCCGGCCGCTGGGGCACGGCGGACCGCTGGCTCGGGATCCCGGTGGCCTGGCGGGACATCGCCGGCGCCCGCGTAATCGTGGAGTGCGACCTGGCCGGCATTCCGGTCGAGCCGTCCCAGGGCACCCACTTCTTTCACAACATGACCAGCCTGGGCATCGGCTACTTCACCGCCAGCGAGCGCCACGGCGCCCACATCGACTGGACGTGGCTGGACGACCAGCCCGTCGGCCGCGAGACCACCTGGGTGCGCCACCACCGCCTGGCCGAGCCGCTCGAGGTTCTCATCGACGTCCGCAGCGGCGAGGGGGCGGTGCTGAAGCAACCCACCAGCCCCCCAGACGAGGACTGAGCCTCCCTCCCCTCAGATCTCAGCGCCTGCGAAGGCAGGCGCGCGGTAGCGCGCAGCGCTACCCCCAGCGACGACTTCAGTCGTTGCCCCCCCGTTCTATCCCCTACCCCCCCGGTCGCCACGGCACGTCTGCGACACCCGCGCGCGCGTTGGCGTAGCGGGCGGCCACGAACAGGAAGTCGCTCAGCCGGTTGAGGTACACGATGACCGGCGACCCGATCGTCTCGCCGTCGTCCGCGGCGGCCAGGACGCGGCGCTCCGCGCGGCGGCAGACGGTACGCGCCAGGTGCAGCGCGCCGGCCAACGGCGTGCCGCCCGGCAGGATGAACGCGGTCAGCGGCGGGAGAGACGATGACAGCGCGTCGATCGCCGACTCGAGTTCGCCGGCCCACGCGTCCGGGACGCGCGTCAGCCAGCCGCCCGCGGCCGTGTCCGGCGGCGTGGCCAAATCTGCGCCGACGTCGAACAGGCGGTCCTGGGCGTGGCGCAGGCTGGCGACGAGATCGGCCGGTCCGTCGTCGGCGAGGCTGAGCGCCAGGCCGATCGCGCTGTTCAGCTCGTCCACCTCGCCGTAGGCCTCGACGCGCGGATGGGTCTTGGCGACGCGCGCGCCGCCGAAGAGGCCGGTCTGTCCACTGTCGCCGGTGCGGGTGTAGATCTTCACGCGCCGCGCCCTACCCGCGGCGCCCGCTTGGGCTTCGGCGCGGCATCGGCCGACGCGGCCGACGCGGCCGAAGCGGCCGGTGCGTCCGGCTTGTCCGAGGCAGCCGGACGCCGAGCGGCCGACCGGCTCGTCCCGCCGCGCGCCGCCCCGGGCTTGGCCTGTTCGACCTCCTCGATCGCGTCGATGAGAAGCCGCGCCATGCGCTGCATCGCCGTCTTCCCGCTGCCCATCGGGCCGACGACGGCCGTGGTCGGTGCCGCCGTATCGGCGACTGAGGCGGTCGATGATGCGGCGGACGTGGCTGGACTCGATTCCGAGGCGCGCGCCGCCGTTGCCGTCAAGCCCGCTGGCGGGGCCGACATCGACGCCGACGCCGCGGATGTTGCGACGACATCCAGCGGGGACGGCCCCGAAGCCACGGAAGGCGCCGACATCGAGGCGGCGGCCATCCCAGGCGACGCCGGGGTCGCCGGGGTCGCCGACGCCGACGGGGGTGCCGGGGGCGGTGGCGCGGGGTGCGCGGTGGCCTGCGGCGTCGACGACGTCGACGACGTCGGCGGGCCGGCGGGTGGCGTCATCACGCTGCCCGGGTCCACCACGCCGCGACGCCAGGGCGGCGCGTACAACGTCTCGCCCTCGGCCGGTGCGGCCGACGGGGTCATCGAGGCGACGGATTCGACGGTGCCCGGTGGGGGCGGCTCGGTGGGTGGGGCGAACGGGGACACGCCGGCGGCGCTCGGCGCCGCGCTGAACGACTCGCCCAGCCGCTCGGCGATGACGCCAGACTCGGGCTCGACAGTGGCGGCCTCGCCTTCCGCGCCGCCGGCGCTCTCGGCGTCGGACGATGCCGGCGCCGGCCCGGGGCCAAGCGGCGAGAGCTCGCGCGAGCCGGCCACGCGGAACAGGTCGCCGACCGCACGCGCCGTCGGCAGGTTGTCGGAGCGGACGATGAGCGCGGTCGCGCCCTCGGTGATCGCTTGGAGCACTTCGAGCTGGTGGACCTTCGGGACGCGGACCGTCTCGGACAGCGCGCCCAGCGCGGCGCCGCCGACCGCGCCGAGCAGCGCGCCGAGGGCGATCGACATCAGCGGGCCGAACATCTCGGGCGCCAGCGCGCCGCCGGCGTAGTACCCGAGCGCGGCGCCCGCGAGCGTGCCGGCGATCGTCCCGCCCAGCGGACCGCGGTGGGCCGGCAGGCCGGCGTCGCGGGCCAGGTTGCGCTGCGTTTCGAGGTCGCCGTGGACGACGCTGATCTGATCGAGGTCGAGCGGCGACGCCGCCAACTGGTTCAGCACGCGGCGCGCGGTCTCGAGGTCGTTGAACAAGCCCAGGACGACGGTCTTCATCGCGGGTCCTTCCCGGTCGGTCGACGGCGAACCGTCACGGTGCGGCGCCGATGCGGATCGGCACGCTGTACGGTGGGTCGAGGAAATTGCCGTCCTTCTTCACCAGCACGAGCCGGACGGTGTAATCGCCCGGCGGCAGGCTGCCGGCGTCCAGCACCTCGATCGGGCCGTCGACCACGCCGCTCGTATGGGTCTGGCCGAGGGTGATCCACTCGGCGGGCACGAGGTCGCGCCGGCTGAGCTCGACCTTGAAGTACTCGATCTCGGATGGGTTGAACGTGGCCGTGCCGGTGAGCTCGGTCCTACTGGTCAGCGTCGTGCCGGCGCGGAGATTGAGGTGATACACGCTCTGCGAATACGCCGTGTGGAACGTGCCGGTAATGCCGATCGTGCCCGAGATCGGCACATCCGGACCGGGCAGCGACCCCGGCGCCAGCGCGGCGTCGAGCAACGCCTGGCTGCACAGCTCGGACGGTTCGAGCGCCGCCCAGCCGTTCGTACGCGCCCATGCGATGGCGCCCTCGCGTTCTTGTTCGTCCGCCGGCAGCGGCAGCACCGCGACGCCCTGCACCTTGTCCGTGCCGAAGCCGGTCACGGCGTCCGGCGCGCACAGGACGGCGGGCGCCCACTTGAGGGGCTTCTTGTTCGCCTCGGCCTGCGCCACGAGCTCGGGCGGCGGCGGTCCCTGCGGCGCGACGACGGCGCCCATCGTGGCCCAGACGTCGCCGGCCGCGGCGACGTCTGGCGGGCGCGCGGGGGCGATGCTCCCGTCGGCGGCGGCTTCGCCGGTGACGTCATCGCCTCCGGCGAAGGTCTTGAGGAAGTACTCGTTCCGGTACTCGCGGCACGCCGTCCCGAGGTTGTTGAGCGACGGGATGTTGCAAACGCTACGCTGGACGACATCGTCCGGCCGCTCGAACTTGCTGGTGAACGGGAGGCCGAACATCGCGCGGGCCGAGCGCAGCATCGCCTTGTGGTCGTCGTCGAACAGGATGCCGCGCATGACGGCGTTCCAGATCGGCGCGGCGCCGGTGACGCCGGACGAGTGTTTCATCTCCGTGTTGTCGCTGTTGCCGGCCCACACGCCCACCACGAGGCTCGGTGTGTAGCCCAGCGTCCAGTTGTCGCGGTAGTCGTTCGTCGTGCCGGTCTTGGCGGCGGCTGCGATGCCCAAGTAAAGCGGGGATCGCGTGCCGAAGGCGGGCGCGCGGGCGTCGTTGTCCGCCAGGAAGTCGCTGACGATGAACGCCGCGCCCGCATCGACGGCCGGTTCGGGCTTGAGGGCCTTCGTGTCGTTCTTGAGGCTGTAGAGCAGCTTGCCGGCGCTGTCCGTGATCGTGAGGACGGTGTGCGGCCGGACGAGATCGCCGGCGTTCGCCAGCGTGCCGTAGGCCGTCGTGAGGTCGAGCAGCGTGACCTCGCCGCCGCCGAGCGTGAGCGAGAGGCCGTAGCTCCACGGATCGCGCTGCAGGCCGGTGATGCCCATCTTGTGGGCCGTCTCGACGGTCAGCTCGACGCCTGCCTTGCCGGCATCGTCCTTGTGGTCGGGGTTCGGGGTGATCGTGTTGAGGACTTTGAGGGCCGGGATGTTGTACGAGTTCGCCAGCGCAGTGCGCAGGCGGACCGGGCCGTGGAACGTGTCGTCATAGTTCTTGGGCTCGTAGAGCGCGCCGTTCGGGTAGAGCTTCCAGGGCACGTCCCAGATCATCGTCGCCGGCGACATGCCGTTGGCGATGGCGGTCACGAACGTCAGCGGCTTGATGCTCGACCCCGGCTGCCGCTCGCGCACGGCGACGTTCACACGGCCGTCGATCGCGTCGTCCCAGTAGTCGGCGCTGCCGACCATCGCCAGGACCTGCCCGGTGCGCGGCTCCATCGCCACGACGGCGCCGTTCGTGAGGTGCTGCGCTTTGGCCAGCTTGCTGACCTGTTCGCTCACCTCGGTCTGCGCCATCCGCTGGGTGTCCAGATCGAGCGTCGTCGTGACGTTCAGCCCGCCGCGGGCCAGGCGCGCCGGGCCGACCTCGGGCAGGTCCTCGAGGAACTTCTCGACGTACACCACGAAGTGCGGCGCCTCGAAGCGGTCCTCGTCGACCTTGCGGAAGCTCAACGGCGCCTTGAACGCGGCGTCCGCCTCCGCCTGCGTGATCACCTTCCGTTCGGCCATCAGGTCAAGGACGATCCGCTGGCGGTCCTTCACGCGCTTGGCGACCTCGGGGTCGGGGTCGAGCGGGTCGTAGTAGCGCGGCGCTTGTGGCAGGCCGATGAGGATGGCGGCCTCGGCCAGGTTCAGCTCGACCGCGCTCTTGTTGAACACGGTTTGCGCGGCCGCCTCGATGCCGTAGGCCAGGTTGCCGTAGTAGATCTCGTTCAGGTACCACTCGAGGATCTGGTCCTTCGAGTACTCCCGTGTCAGCATCACGGCCAGCACGAGCTCCTTGGCCTTGCGCTTGTAGCTGCGCGCCAGCCGCTCCTCGTCCGTGAACGCGACGTGGCGCACGAACTGCTGCGTGATCGTGCTCCCGCCGCCGCCGCTCGACGTGGCCCCGGCGTCGCCCAGCACGCGCTCCCCGACCGCCCGCACCTCCCCGAGCACCGCCCGCGCGATGCCCTCGACGTCGATGCCCGGGTTGCTCGCGAACGTCTCGTCCTCGACGGACACCGTCCCCTTGACGACGTACGGCGACATCTTGGCGAGCGGCACGTACGTCCGCCGCCCCTCGCCGATCACCTGTCGCAGCAGCGTGCCGTGGCGGTCCAGGATGCTCGTCGTCTCGAACGTCCGCCGATCCTCGAGGTTCTGGATGTGCGAGAGGTTCTCTTTCAACTCCCCCGACAGCATCGCGTACCCGACGCCGGCCCCGATCACGCCGATCAGCAGCCCGCCGACCGGCACCGCAACAACGGCCGCCAACAGCACGCCGAGGCGGCTCTTGCGGGCGCGGAGGCGCGCGAGGCGGCGCTCCAGGAGGATGCGCTGGGTGGGGGTGATGGACACGGGGGTGATGGACATGGGGGCGATTATACGCGTTGGGTATGAGGGGAGTGTGGGTGGGGGGTGGGGCGCGGGGCGACGGCGGGGACGAAAGGGGCGACGGCGGGGATCAACGGCTGAAGCCGTCGCTGGGGGTGGACCTGACGGTCCACCGCGCGCCTGCCTTCGCAGGCGCCAGGAGGGGCGAGGCAGAGAGTTCGTTGGAAAATGTGGAGAGGCGGACGCACCATTGTGGTGCAGCCCGCAAGCGAGAAAGACTCCGCATGGACGACCAGCCAGTTCGGCCCATTCTACGTTCACATGGTGTGGGCACCGTGCTTTTTGGCTGGCCGTGGGTTATCGCGTGGCCAGCTTTAGGGATTCTGATCGATCAGCGCTGCGGTCGCCCTGGCATCGGCGGCGGCGCTGTTCAGGCGTGTCCGCATCGTGCTCGCCAAGGTGCACGTGCGAATGCCGGGCCAGGCGGGTCTGGCCACGGCGCTGATCACCCTTGGCGCCGTGCTTTGTTTCGGTATCGCCGTCCTTGCCCAGCTGTACTTCCAGCCGACGGAACCCCTCTCCGGTGACTCGCACCTGGTCTTGGCGCCTGCGAAGGCAGGCGCGCGGTGTCGCGCAGCGACACCCCCAGCGACGGCT
>JBDTSC010000099.1:0-11128 GCA_039931375.1 Ardenticatenales bacterium | reverse complement strand
GCATGCTCCTCGCCCCATCGCGCCGCCGACGGCGCCTCGGCGATCTAGAGCCAATGAACTTGTCGCGGTTCCGCGCGCGGAGCATCGTTGGCACCGAATCACCGTCCGTTGGACGGGACCGCCAGCCTGGAGCGAACGATGCGCCTTCGCCCGCCCGCCGCCGCCCGCCTCCGTCCCCTTGATCATCGAATCCATCTTCTCATCCTCGCCATCGTCGTCGCGCTCACCGTCGCGTCATCTGCCCCTCCCGCCCACGCCCAGCCACCGTCCCCCGTGCCGCCCGGCAGCTATGTCCGCGCCGCCACGTGGACGGAGTCCGCCGGCGCCGTCGCCGGCCACCTCTGGCTCGAACCGGCCGGCATCGACCGCCTGGGCGATGGCCGCATCGTGACCACCGACGCCCGCCTCGGCCGCGTCGAGGTGCTGGCCGCCGACGGTACGTCGCAGGCCGCGTTCGGGCGCGGCGGCGCGGCGCCCCTCGGGTCGGCGGGGCACGTCGCGGTGGACAGCGGGCGGGACCGCGTGTACATCGCGGACGCCCACGATGGCGCCGTGGCCGTCTTCGATCTCGCCGGCAACCGCACAGCCACGTGGGGCGGCATCAACCCCGTCGGCGTCGCGGTCGCGGCGGACGGGCGCGTGTACGCCAGCGACGCGAACGGGGACCGGGTGCGCGTGTTCGACCCCGCGGGCGCGGAGGGCACGCCGTTCGGCGGAACCGGCGACGGGCCGGGGCAGCTGGACGGGCCGGCCGGGCTGGACGTCGCGCCGGACGGGCGCATCTTCGTGGCGGACCGCGGCAACGACCGCGTCGTCATCTTCAAGGGCGATGGGACGGCCGACGGCGCGATCAAGCTCGGCGGCACGCCGATCACCGGCGAACCCCTCGACGTGGCCGTCGCTGGCGACGAGGTCTGGGTGGCCACCGGCGCCGAGCTGGCGCGCATGGACATCGACACCGGCCGCGTCACCGGGCGGTTTGACACCGCGCCGGCCGTGGCGGTGACGGCCGCGCCGGGCGTCGGCGTGTGGGCCGCCGTCGCGGCATCGGCCGGCGGATCGTCCGGCGAGGCCGTGATGGCCGGCGTGTGGGCGTTCCGCGACCGCCAGGCCAGCGGCGACGCGACGTCCAAGTGGTCGAGCCCCGATCTGGCCGTCGGGCTGTTCGACGGCCTCGAAACCCTCTCGTTCGGCGCCGACGGCAAGTCCTATCTCGTCGACGTCCCGCCGCGCGTCCAGCGCCTGTCGGCCGCCGGCCTCGCCGAAGCGCAGATGAACGGCTATGACGTCGTCGACGCCGACGCGGACGCGGCCGGCAACGTCTACGCCGCGGACGCCGATTCGGCGATCGGCTGGGCGGCCGACGGGACGGAGCGCTGGCACACCAAGCTGCCCTCGGGCGGCGGCAACGCGCACGACGTCGTCGCCGTCAATTGGGACGCCGCCAAGGGCCAGGCCGTCGTCATCGACGCGGGCACCGCCTCGGCGTACCGCATCGATGCGGCGGGCAAGGTCATCGCCACCGAAGCGCTGCGCGGCGGCAGCAGCCGCACGGCGGCGTGGACGGACGGCGCCGTAGCCGCCGACGGCAGTTGGTTCGCGCTCGACGCGGGCGGCATGCAGGTGCGCGGCTGGGACGTCAACGGCGCGCCCGTCGCCGCGCTCGACCTGCCGGCGTCGGCGTCGCGCGTCACGCGGCTGGATGTCCTGCCCGACGGCTCGATCGTCGTCCTGGGCCGCGACGGCTGGGCGCACCGGTTGGCGCGCGACGGGTCCGTGATCGCCGCCTGGATCGTCGCCCGCCCCGACCAGGGCACGTCGCAGCCCAGCGACATCGCCGCCGACGCCGCCGGTGACGTGTACGTCGTCGACCGCGGCGCGGATGTGATCACGCGGTACCGCTGGGACGCGGCCGCCCCCGGCACGCGCCCTTCCGTCGTCAAGAGCGGCTGCGAGATCGTGGGCGATAAGACCGCCGCGCCCGGCACCGTCGTCCTCGGCAACGACGTCGACATCACGCTGAGCGTCCACGGCGCGTGCGCGTCGTCGCAGCTCTCGGCCGACATCGCCATCGTCCTCGACCAGTCGATGAGCACGAACGCGTTCCACTCCGTCCAGCGCAGCGTGGACGATCTGATCGACCAGCTCGACCCGTCCACCGATCAGCTGGTCATCCAGCCCGGCAACGGCACGCGCCTCACGAACAACGTCCAGCTGCTGCGGCGCATGCTGCGGCGTCTGCAGGGCGGCGACGCGACGTGGAGCCTGGCGGACACGATCGACCAGACGGAGCGGGAGCTGTTCTCGGCCCGTGCGCGGCGCGACGCCAAAAAGGTCGTGATCTACGTCCTGGCCAGCGAGGGCATCCCGGTCGACAAGAACACGCAGCCCTGGCAGGTCCAGTACCTGCGCCAGCAGGTCACGCGCGCCGGCGGTCAGCTCAAGCACCGCGGCGTCGAGGCGTTCGGGATCTGGATGGGCACCGCCGCCGACGGCGCCAAGAAGATCGTCGGCCAGAGCGGACAGGGAGAGCGGACGCTGCACGATCTGGTCACGGACGATTCCCACTTCATCAAGAGCCGCTCCGAAAAGCAGCTGGCGTCGCTCTACGAGCAGATCGTCCAGCGGATCAAGCCCACGACGTTGCTGCGCAGCCTGACGATCGTCGACACCGTGCCCGACAACATGCCCTACCGCCCCAGCTCGGCCGAGCCGCCCGCCGTCGTGACCGGCGCGCGCCTCGAGTGGCGCCTCCAGAACGTCCCGCTGACGGGCGCCGGCGTGACCTTCAAGGTTCGCCCGACGACGATCGGCCGCTGGCCGACGAACACCGAGGCCTACGCCGATTACGTCGACTACACCGGCAAGCCCGGCCACCTGGTCTTCCCGATCCCGCAGGTCGACGTCCTCAGCCTCCCGACGGCCACGCCGACCGAGGAGCCCACCTCCACGACCGCCCCGACGGCGACGGCGACGCGCACCGCGACGGCCACCGTCACGCCGACCCCGACCCCGAGCGACCTCTACTTCCCGATCACGCTGGCCGAACGCTGCGACCCGAGCAAGGTCCACGTGGACGCCGTGCTCCTGATCGACTCGTCCGCCAGCATGGAGGGCGCCAAGCTCGACGCCGCCAAGGCCGCCGCGCGCAGCTTCATCGCCCAGCTGAACCTCGGCAACGACCAGGTCGCGATCGTCGCCTTCAACCACGACGCGACGCTGATGACGCCGCTCGTCGCGGACGCCGCCGTGGCCAGCGCCGCGCTGGACGCGATCGCGCTGGCCTCGGGCACCCGCATCGACCTCGGGCTGCAGCTGGCGATGGCCGAGCTACAGAGCGGCCGCCAGCACGCCGGTTCGGTCCCGCTGGTCATCCTGGTCACGGACGGCCAGCAGGAAGTCCAGCCCGAGCTGGCGATCCTGGCCGCCGACGCCGCCCGCCAAGCCGGCACGTCCCTCTTCGCCATCGGCCTCGGCGGCGACGTCGACCACGACTTCCTCACCCGCCTCGCCGGCAGCGCGGACCACTACCTCCTCGCGCCGACGCCCACGGACCTGGCGGCGCTGTACGCCCAGGTGGCGGTGACTGTCCGGCGGTGTGCGGCGGAGGGGTTCTGGGGGCGGCGGTAGGCACGTCGTTGCTTTGGGCGATGGGTTCCTATGGGGCGCGCGTTCCGCTGGGGCGCGTTCCCATGGGGCGCGCGTTTCCAGGGGCGCGCGTTCCCGTCGCAGGGCGAAGCAATCGTCAGACGATTGCTTCGCCCCTACCGCCCGCCGTACGGCAAATACACCTGCCCCACGTCATGATTCACCGCCTCCCCCGTCACCGTCACCGTGATCCGCTGCGGTGACCCGGTGATCGTCGTGTCCGCGCTGGCCACGGTCACGACGCCCGTCGCGTCGCCGGAGGGCAGTCGGCGCGGGTTGACGGTCAGCGTGAGGACGTTCGGGATCGCGCCCTCGGGCACGTCGACCGTCAGCCACGGCACATCCACCGTCGCGGTATAGCGGGCGCAGCGCACATCGTCCGGCACGTGGCCGACGAGGGCGCGGAGCGGCGTCAGGGCGGCGCGGTCGACGGTGAGAGCGGTGGGAGTCACGGCCAGGCGGGCGGTCAGCGCCTCGGGGCGCGGGCCGTCGTCCTTCGCGTCGATGGGTGTGCCGAGATAGGCGGAGGCGATGTCGACGGCCGCGGCGGCGGCGGTGGACCATTCGGGCCGCCGAAGCTCGACCATCGCCGCAACGGCGCCGTCCAGGACGCGCACGACCGCCGCGTTCGCGCCGCTGCGCACGCCGGGCAGATCGCGCACGTTGATCAGCACGTGCTGCCGCGCGTCGATCTGCCGCTCGATGGTTCCGGCGTAGCCGCAGAGCGGCGCGTACGTGTCGATCGCGACGTGCGCCGTCATCGTCAACGGGTTCTGCAGGGCGATGCGGCCGCCGAACGTGTCCGTCATCGTGCTCGTGAGGGTCAGCTTGGGCGCCGCGGGATCCTCCGGCGAAGCCACCGCCGGGCCGCCGAGGTCGGGCAGGCCGATGGTGCGCGGCTGCGGCTCGGCCTCGTCGAACGACCACGTCCGTGCGCCCCAGCCCTCGATGAGCAGCGGCGCGTCGGACGCCACGCGCCAGCTGTGCACGGCGATCGAAACGGGCAGCGGGACCGGCATCGCGATCATCTCGCCCCAGCCGACGCCGCCCGGCTTGCCGAGCCCGAAGCCCGGCTGGAACACGGTCTGTACGCGCGGCACGAGCGGATAGGCGAACTCGCGGCGCGGCTCGCCCTCCGCTTGCAGGCGGAACGCAAGCTCGAGCGGATCGGCGTATGGGTTGAAGGCCGAAATGTTCGTCTCCCAGCCCTGGGCATGGTCCGGGATCGTCTGGTCCGGCGCGAGGTCGGAGGTGCGATCGAGGAACGGGATGCGGACGATATCGTCGTGCCGCCGACCACCATGCTGCGCATCCGCCGCGAAGTTGACCTTCTCCTGATACCCCAGCGGCATGAGCCGCCGGAGCGTCGGCGAGGCAAGCGCTACGGCGGGCATGCGGATCGCCGGCACCGTGTAGCTGAAGTTCGAGCCGCTGTTCGGCCCGTCCACGGTGAGGGCCGCCGCGATCGGGCGGTCGCTCGTGAGGCGGATCGTGGCGGAGCCGTGGACATCGTTGAAGGCCTCGACGGTGTCCAGCCGGATGCTCTCGAGCGCGCCGGCCGTGAGCGTGTGGGTGTACGCGCCGCGCAGCCCTGTGCTCGTCCGATAGGCGGCCAGCTCGATCGTGGCGCACGAACCCGTCGGGTTGAACAGGTGCAGCGCGCTGCGAAGGCCGTCCGGACTCTGGACCCACGCCCCCGGCAGGTCGTACACGAACCGTTCCGCCGGCGCACCGTCCTCGGGCGGCCCCGCCCAGCCGATGTCCTCGACCCCCAGCGCCTCGTAACGATCCAACGCCGTCCCCTTGGCGGAGTGCGCCGCGCCCGGCTGGTCGACGACGCCGCCGATCGGCTCCCCGCGCGCCGCGGCCGCGTCGAGGCCGCCCGGCAACACGTCCGTCACGCCGCCCCGCACGATCGCGTCGATGAACGCCGTCGCCGGACACGCGATGGCCGTCTGGTCGCCCCAATGCGCCGCCTGCGCGCAGACGACGTCGGCTACCGTCGCGTTCGCGCCAAGTCCGGCCGCTGTGGCCGCCTGGTCCCACGCTGCGTCGACGTCCGCCGCGCGGCGCACGCTGAGGCTGACGACGGCGGAGGCCGACATCGCGTGCCACGTCGAGCCAGGCGCCAGCACGGGGCTGCAGATCGTCCGCGTCAAGGCGCATCGCTCGCACGACGACGTCGCCGGCTCGCCGGGCCACGCCATGAGTTCCAGCAACCGCGTCGGCGCGTTGCCCAGGTTCTGGACCGTGGCGCCGCTGCTGTCGCTTACCACCACGGGCGGTACGTGCGTGCTGCCATCCACGTTCTTGGCCAGCCACAGGCCATGCGGACCCGGATCGATCAACACGCGCCGGCTGGCCGCGGCGGACGCAACCACCTCGGCAGCCCGCACGGCGGCGCGCGGGGACGCAGCGCCGTTCTGCTCGCGCGGCGGCTGCTGGAGCGTCGCCAGCACACCGAACAGCCCGGCGGCGGCCATGCCGACCGCCAGCATCGTTCGCTTCTTCATTCGATCCTCCTGGGGGATGGGGATCACCCGTTTGGGTTGTCCGTCGGGGTTGTCCGTCGGGATTGTTCGTCGGTGTCCTCCGGCGTGCTTCAGCGCCTTCGACCACCGCTCGGACGGCGGTTGCGGCGGCTTCCGCCATCGCTAACAGACGTCGCCGGCGTCGCCGGCTGGTGCGCGGCGCCGGAAGCCGAGCCGCCGCCCGTGTCGGGGATCACGGGCTCGATGTCCAGCGCAAAGTCCATCGCCGGATCCGCCCGTCGCGAGGACGTCTCGTTCGCGCGCTTGGATGTCGGCTGTGCCGGCGCCTGCGCCGACGCGGGCCGCGGCTTGTCCGCGGGCGGCGCGTCCGTGGCCGGTCGGGCGGGCGAGGCGGCCTTGGCGGGGGGCGCGGCGGGCAAGGGCTCGTCGGCCTGCGCCGGCGGCGGTGGCGTGACGATCGGCGGTGGCGTGACGATCGGCGGTGGCGCGGGGGCTTGCGGCGCGGCGGAGACGAGGTCGATGATCACATCGTCCGGCGCCGGCTCAGGGGCTCGCGGCGCGGCGCCGCCGGCGGCCGCAGGCATGACCGGCCCGCTGGCGCCCGGCGCGGCAGCCACGGTCGAAGGCGAAGCGGCCTGGGGCGCCGCGGGCGCGGGCAGGGCGGGCATCGCGGTGCGCATGCGACTGGCGCCTTGGAAGGTCCCGCCCTGGTCGATCATGATCGCGTCGGCCACGATGTCGCCGACGACCTGGCCGCTGGACAGGATCTCGAGCCGGCCGGCGCAATCGATGTTGCCGTGCACGATCCCGCCGATCGTGATGTTCCGCGCGATCAACACGTCGACGGTGACGACGCCGCCCTCACCGACCACGACGTTGCCGCCGACATCGATGTGGCCCTCGAAATGGCCGTCGATCCGCAGGCCGCCGTCGCTCTTGATGACGCCGGACAGCGAGGTGCTCGAGCCGATCGCGCTCTCGAGGAGCTCGCCGCGGCGCGAGGTCCGCTCGCCACGTGAAAACCAGGGCATTGCGCGCTCCCTCAGGGCGACCCGGCCGGGGGGCCGGTGTCCATGAACGGGCGCGGGTCGAGCGCGCTGCCGTTGTGCCAGATCTCGTAGTGCAGGTGCGGTCCGGTCGAGTTGCCGCTGCTGCCCGACAAGCCGATCGCCGAGCCGGGCTCGACGCTATCGCCCAGTTGGACGAGCGACTGCGACAGGTGCGCAAAGAGCGTGGCGTAGCCCTGGCCGTGTTGGACCAGGACGCACAAGCCGTACCCCGGCTGCCAGCCGCTGCCGACCACCGTCCCATCGCCCGTCGCCGCCACGGGCGAACCGTAGGCCAGGGCGATGTCGATGCCGGAATGGTAGTTCGCCTTGCCGCGGAACTCCCGCCAGCCGAACGGGCTCGTGATCGGTCCGCGCGCGGGCCAGTTCGCGGGCAGGCGCCCCGTGTCCGGCGGCGCCGGCGCGTTGCTCGCCCCGACGGACCGGAAAGGCCGCGCGTGCGCTTGTCCCCACAGCGCGTACACATCCGCCAATGCCCAGCCGAGCCGGGCGCGGGCAAGCGCCAACCGGTCGTCGATCGTCACGGACGAGTCGTACGGGCCGCCTTCCCCGCCGCCGACGGCCGATCCCGCGTCCAGCGGCGAGGCCCCCGGTTGGCCGGGCGCGAGCGGCGCGCCGCCGGCCGGCGGCGTCACGGTCGGCGTCGGCAGACCGAGCTCGGCGCGGAACTGGTCGTGCAGGAAGGCGATGCCGTCGAGCTGCATATCGACCGCATCGACCTGCTGGCGGAGCGTGTCCGCCTCGCCCTCGACCTCGAACAGCTCTTTGTTCTTGCGCGCGGCGGCGCCGGTCAGGAGCTGCACGCGCGACTCGGCCGTGTCCCGCTGCATCGTGAGGTTTGCCACCTCTTGACGCAGCGCACGGTTGGCTTGCGATACGTTGTACAGCCCTGCCACCAACGCCAGCGCCGCCAGGCCAAGGACAGGGACGAGAATGCGGGGGACGGCCACCATCACCACCGCCTCGGTGGCGGGACCGTTCGGTTTGGCCACGGTCAAACACCCATTTCCGGGGCAGTCCATCGACGGGACCGATCGCCCACGCCGTCTGCAATCGAGCCGCGACAGTATACGGGACCGGCTTCAGGGTGCCAACCGCTCTCTACGCTCACCCCTGGGCGTCCCCGCCGATCGCCCGCCGCTCCTCCGGCGTGAGCGCGTACGTCGAGTGTCCGCCGGCGATCGGCTTCGCGTAGAGCCGCAGGCCGCTGCGGGTATAGATCGCAGAGAGGACGATGCCGTTGTCCGCCGCGTCGAGCAACGCCAGCGAGAAGCTCTGGTGGTTGTCGCTGGCGTCGACGGCGCTGAAGCGCTCCAGTTGAACGTGCTGGATCGCCGCGTTCAGCCGCGTCGACGTCGCCCGCCCGTGCTCGCCGACCTGCCCGCTGCGCCGCTCGACGGCGTTGAGACGCTCGACGTACGACTCGACGGCGCGCGCCAGGTTTTGGCCCTCGACGCCGCGCATGAGCGACGTGTAGTGCCGCGTCATCCGCCGCGCCCGAACCCAGGTGACGATCGCGAACCCGAGGGTGATCAACGCCAGCGCCAACGCCGCCAGCGCGATCGCCGCCAACACGGACGGGTCGAGGCGGCCGAGCGGGGCGAGCCACGCGGGCGCCCGCGGTCCCGTCGCCCCGCTTGCCGGCGGCGATGCGATGACGCCCGCCAGCGGCGGCGCGATGCGCGTCGGCGCCGGCGTTGCGGTCACCGTCGCGCTCGGCGCGATGAGCGTCGCGGCACGAGTCGTGGGCGTAATGGCCGATGTCGACTGTGCGCCGGTGGTCGCGGCGCCGGTGGTCGCGACGGCAGTGGTCGCGACGGCAGTGGTCGCCGCAATGGAGGTCGTCGACGGAACCCGCGCCGGCGTCGCCGAAGCGGCGGGCGTGGTGGCCGTTGAAGGGGGCGTCGACGGCGACGGGTTGGGCGTGCCCGACTGCAGCAGGGCGGCTAGGGCGAGCGCGGCGTGGAACAGCGCGTGGATGGCGAGGGGCATCGGGGTATCCGTCGGGTCAGCGGGGGGCAAGGAGGGTGCATTGTAGTGTCTCGCGGCCGAGCGGCCGAGTGGCTTGGGCGGCGGTTGGTCCGCGACTCGTACCGGACGCGCCGAGTGTGCCGACCGCCGACGCACCGGGTCCGCCCCCCGAACCGTTGACCCCCTCGCCCCGCCCCGCTACGATTCCGCCCCGCCATGATCGACCCCCAAGCACCGCCTGCGCCGACCGCTCCCGTGTCGTCGACGTCGACCCAGTCGCCGCCTTCGCCTCCCGCCCAGCCCGTCTTGTCCGATATCGCCTCCGTCGCCGGCTACGTCCTCGGTGTTTCGTACCCCGTCCTCGCGCTGTCGACGGGGGTGCGCGGGATCTACCAGCTGTTCTTCAAGGCGGCGCCGGTGACCACCCTGGGACCGGCGCTCTCGACCCTGGCGGCGGCGGTGTACCTGGCGGCGACGCTCGGCTTCACGATCCGGCGGCCGTGGGCGTGGCGGGTCGGGGTCGCGCTGCTCTCGTTCGAGCTCGTGGGCGCCATCATCGTCGGGGCGCTGAGCTTCGCGATGCCTGCCGTGATCGGCCACACCGCTTGGGGTCGTTTCGGGGCGGACTACGGCTTCTTCCCGCTCTTCCAGCCGCTGCTCGGGCTCATCTGGCTGTACTGGCCGCCGACGATCGCCCGCTATGGCGTCCACCCGCGCTGGCAGCCATCCTTCTTGTTCGCCAGCACCCGCACCGGAGACGCCGCATCATGAGCGATCGCGCCTATCTCGCCCTCGTCGACGGCTCGGTCTGGGCCGGCCGCGCCTACGGCGCCCGCGGCCAGCGCACCGGCGAGGTCGTGTTCAACACGAGCATGTCCGGCTACCAAGAGGTGCTGACGGACCCGTCGTACTGCCGCCAGATCGTGGTCATGACGGCGCCGCACATCGGCAACACCGGCGTGAACGCGGATGACGATGAGAGCGCCCGCATCTGGGTCGCCGGCTTCGCGATGCGCCGCGCCAGCCGGACGGCCAGCTCGTGGCGCGCCGAGGGCACGCTCGACGATTACCTCCGCGGCCAGGATGTCCCCGGCATCACGGACCTGGACACGCGCGCCATCGTCCGCCACCTGCGCGATCGCGGCGCGATGCACGGCGCGATCCTCAGCGACGGCGGCGGGCCGGAGGCGGCGGTGCAGCTGGCCAAGCTGGCGCCCGACATCAACCTGATGGACCTGGTGGGCGAGGTGTCGTGCGCTGAGCCGTACGACTGGGCCGCGCCCGCGGAGGCGGCGTGGATGGGCTTCGCGCCGGCGATGCCTTGGGCATCCGGCGCCGACGCGGCCGCCCCGCACATCGTCGTCTACGACTTCGGCGTGAAGCGCAATACGCTGCGCCTGTTGGCCGCCGCCGGCTGCCGCGTGACGGTGGTCCCGGCACGCTGGCCCGCCGCCGACACGATGGCGCTGCGCCCGGACGGCATCCTCCTGTCCAACGGCCCCGGCGATCCGGCCGCGCTGCGCGATGTGATCGCCAACATCGGCACGCTCGTCGGCCAGACGCCCATCTTCGGGATCTGCCTCGGCCACCAGCTCCTCGGCCTCGCGCTGGGCGGCCGGACGTTCAAGTTGAAGTTCGGCCACCGTGGCGCGAACCAGCCCGTCAAGCAGGTCGCCCCCCTCGGGTTGGCCGGCATGGACGCGATGGCGGCCTCCGCGACGCCGCTGGCGGTGGCGATCACGAGCCAGAACCACGGCTTCGCGCTCGCGCCCGACGGCCTGCCCGACGACGTCGTCGTAAGCCACGTAAGCCTCAACGACGGCAGCGTCGAGGGGCTGGCGGCGCCGGGGCGACGGGCGTTCAGCGTGCAATACCACCCCGAGGCGGCGCCGGGGCCGCATGACGCGGTGGGGTTGTTTGGGGCGTTTTTGGGGCTGGTGCGGAGTGGGC
>JBDTSC010000098.1:0-11161 GCA_039931375.1 Ardenticatenales bacterium | reverse complement strand
CGCGAGCACGTCTGCGGCGTTCGCTTTCGGCGTGCGGGCAAGGTCTACTGGTTCGATGCCTCGCCTTGTCCAGGTGTTGTCGCCGGCCAGAAGGTAATCGTGGAGACCGTGCGCGGGCGCGAGATGGGCGCCATCGTGATCGCGCCGGGCCAGGTCCACGACGCGAACATCGGCGAGCTGACGCCGCTCGTGCGCCCCGCGACGGACGCGGACCTCGCCAGCCAGTCGAGCCTCCGTACGAAGGAGCCCGAGGCGCTCATCGAGGCGCGGGTCCACATCCGACGTCAGGACCTGCCGATGAAGGCCGTCATGGCCGAGTACAACTACGACGGCAGCCGCATGACGATCTACTTCACGAGCGACGAGATGCGCGTCGACTTCCGCAACCTGGTCCGCGACCTGGCCCGGGCGCTGAAGACCCGCGTCCTGCTGCGGCAGATCGGACCGCGCGATCAGGCCAAGCTGGTGGGCGGGATCGACCGCTGCGGCCGCGAGCTGTGCTGCACGAGCTGGATGCCGGAGTTCCAGCCGATCTCGATCCGCATGGCCAAGAACCAGGGCCTGCCGCTGAACCCGAGCGAGATCAGCGGCGTCTGCGGCAAGCTGCTGTGCTGCCTGGCCTTCGAGGACGATCAGTATCGCGACATGCGCAAGGGGCTGCCCAAGGTCGGCGCCAAGCTGATCAGCGCCGTCGGCCGCGGCAAGGTCATCGACGTCAACGTCATCACCCGCAAGATCACGATCTACTGGGAGACCGGGTCGCGCGTCGAGGTGGATGCCGCGGCCTTCGAAGATCAGCAGGATCGCCTGATGAAGGCGTTCGGCAGCGGCGGCGACGTTCCGCCCGAGTTCCTTCCGCCCGATGCCCGCCCGGCCGCGCCCGCCGAACACGGCCCGCGGCGCATCTATATGGACCGCGACGAGGAGAACCCCGAGGCCGACGAGGGAGACGACGACCAGCCGCCGGCTGTCGAGCGTCCGGCCGCGAGCGCCGAGCGGCCCCCGCGGAGCGGACGCACCTCCTCACGTCCCGAGCGCCCGGCGGTGGGGCGGCCGCAAGATGCCGCCGATGGGCCCGGCGAGCGCGATCGTGGCCCGGACGCCAGCGGCGATCGGCGCCCGCCGCGCGCACCGGAACGGCGCCCGTCACCGCGGCCCGACCGCGGCTCGCGGCCGCCGCAGCGCGACGATCGCGCGCCGTCCGGACCGCCGCCGCCCGGCGTCAGCGAACCGCCGCGACCACGCCGGCAGCGCCGTCGGCGGGGCGGCCGCGGGGCGGGCGCTGGCGGGGGCGGAGGCGGCGACGCCTGATCGCTGGTTCGCAGCGCCGTTCGCGGTCCGACAACGGATCCGGCGTGATGCCGCAGTGTGATCCGTTCGCCTGGGACCGCCGAGCCCCAGCTCGGCTCTCACGGAATCACACGATCTGAACAAGGCGGCTCGGCACACATCGTCCCAACGGACGACGCGCCCAGTGGCGACCTCTCCGGTCACCGCTGGGCGCGTTGTCTTGGGTTTTCCGATGCGGATCGGGCGCTCCTCGCGCCGAAGCGGATCGGGCGCTCCTCGCGCCCTAGTGCCTATGCGCCGTCGTCCGACCTACTCGTCGTCGCCCGGAATCGCGTAAGGCACGTGCTCCTGGTCATGGTCGCGCGGCGTGTGCATGCTGCGCGGATGGGCGGCATGCGTCCCGTTCGTGCTCGCGCCGACGTGCGGCGCGCCCTCTGGTCGCTGCTCGATTGTGAAGCGGAGCGCGGTGCGCTCCTGCCCGTTGATGTCCACCTCCACGAAGTGCGGAATGCAAGCGATGTCGATCTGATCGCCCTCAAGATAGCCCCGAGCGATCGCGATCGCTTTGACGGCTTGGTTGACGGCGCTCGCGCCGATCGCCTGAACGTCTGCTTTGCCGTGATCCCGCATCACACCCGCGATGGCGCCAGCGACCGCGGTGGTGAGCGAGTTGGCCGAAACCTTGATCATGTCCGTCATGTCCCACGACCTTTGTGTTGCGCGTGCTGGACCGGTTCGTGCGTGACGCGTTGCCCCCCGTCGCATCCACGGCGACCGTAACAATAGCACGGACCGCCCAAGGCGATCACGTGGCAAACGCCGCCGGCGATGCCCTTGCGGGCGCGGCCGGCGGCATTGCAATGCCCAACGAACGATGCACGGAGACGTTACGTCAACTCCAATACACCTTGAACTCGATCCTACTTCGCGAAATCGACCGCCCGCATCTCGCGGATGACGGTCACCTTCACCTGGCCAGGGTACTCGAGCGTGTCCTCCACCTTCCGAGCGATGTCCCGAGCAAGCTCCGTCGCGCCCAGATCGTCGACTTCCTCCGGCCGCACGAGAATCCGGATCTCGCGCCCGGCCTGGATCGCGTAGCTCTCCTGCACGCCGGCGAAGCCGAGCGCGATGTTCTCGAGCGACTTGATGCGCTTGATGTAGAGTTCGAGCGACTCGCGGCGCGCGCCCGGCCGAGCGCCGCTGATGGCATCAGCCGCCTCGACGAGCATCGCCTCCAGCGTCTCCTGCTCCATCTCGTGGTGGTGGGCGCCGATCGCGTTGACGACGTTGCGCGCCATGCCGTACTTGGCCGCCAGGTCTGCGCCGATCAAGGCGTGCGGTCCTTCGACCTCGTGCGTCAGCCCCTTGCCGATGTCGTGGAGCAAGCCGCCGGTCCGCGCCAACTGGACGTCCGCGCCGACCTCGGCCGCCAGCATCGCCGCCAGGTGGGCGACCTCGATCGAGTGGTTCAGCACGTTCTGGCCGTAGCTCGTGCGGAACTTGAGCCGGCCGAGATAGCGGGCGAGCTCCTTGTGGAGCCGCGGCACGCCGGCCTCGAACGCCGCCTCCTCGCCGAACCCCACCAGCTGCTTTTCGAGATCCTCGCGCGTCTTGCGCACGATCTGCTCGATCCGCGCCGGATGGATGCGGCCGTCGACGATCAACGCGTCGATCGACCGCCGCGCGACCTCGCGGCGCACCGGGTCCATGCTCGAGATCGTCACGGCCTCGGGCGTGTCGTCGACGATCACGTCGACCCCCGTGGCCTGCTCGAAGGCGCGGATGTTGCGGCCCTGGCGGCCGATGATGCGGCCCTTGAGCTCGTCGGAGGGCAGGATGATCGTGCTGCTGACGACATCGTTCACGACATCCGACGCCATGCGCTGGATGCACGTGATGATGATGTCGCGCGCCCGCTCCTCGCCTTCCTCGCGCGCGGCTTGCTCGATGTCGCGGATGACGCGCGCGACGTCGTTGCGCGCGCTGTCCGCGGCCTTGGCGAGCAACTCCTGCCGCGCTTCCTCGCGCGTGAGCTGGGCGACACGGGCCAACTCTTGGTCCCGTTCGACCTCGAGCTCCTGCAGCCGTTGCCCTCGCTGCTCCAATTGCTTCTCTTTGTCGTCCAGGTTGCGGGCCCGGTTCTCGACCTGGTCTACGCGGCGGTCCAGCTTCTCGCGACGCTGGTTGAGTTGTTCCAGTTCCTGGTCCAACTCTCGCCTTCGGCGGCTGATTTCTTTGTCGGTCTGATTGCGGAGCTCCAGCGCTTCGTCTTTGGCCGCGAGCAGGATCTCGCGAGACTTGCCCTCGGCCTCGATCAGGATCTCCGAGGATGCTTGGCGTGCGGTGGCCATTCGGCCGGCCGCTGCCGCGCGATACCCGATATAACCGACAACCGCTCCGATGACCAGGCCCACGGACCCACCAAGAAGGATGGTTGTCCAGGGGGGCATGTTCGGGGGTTTCCCTTCATATAGATCGACGCATGACGCACCGATCGACGGTCAGCGCGGGATGATAGCACAGCCGACGTTCCTGACGCCAACCGGCCGATTGGCTGGCGCGGGACCGATCGCTAGCCCCCGTCAGTGTCCTCGTCGGTGTCCTCATGGCCGCGATCCCAGCCGTCGCCCTCGCCCGATCCCACGTCCGATCCCCCGCTCTGGCCCCCGCTCTGGCCCCCGCTCTGGCCGCCGCTCTGGCCGCCGCTCTGGCCGCCGCTCTGGCCGCGGCGCTCAGCCAACGCCGTCCACGCGGCATTGATCGCCTCGCGCACGGCGCCGTACTCGAACCCGCGGCGGCTGAGGTAGCCGCCAAGGCGGCGGGTGAACACGGCGCGGTCATCCGTGGCATAGCGTGCCGCCTGCGACAACGCCAGAACCACGGCCGCATCGGGCTCGTCGATGTCCGCGGTGACCTCGGCGATGATGTCGGGCGCGACGCCGCGCACGGAGAGCTCATGGCGTAGGACGTGGCGCCCGCGCGGCCGATGCGCCGTGCGGTTGTCCACCCACCACCGGGCGAACGCTCGATCATCGAGGTAGCTCAGCTCGACGAGCCGCTCGGCCACCCGCGCGACCACGTCGGGCGCAACGTCCTTGCCCGCCAGGTGCTCCTCGAGCTCGGCGCGGCTCCGCGGTCGGAGCGCGACCCATCGCAGGGCGCGGTCGAGCGCGACCCGATAGGCATCCTCCGACCGCAGCGCGGCGATCTGGGCCTCGGTGAGGTCCTGATCGACTTTGAGCCGCACTGCCAGGTCGAGGACGAGGCTGAACGCAAACTCGTCCGCGAGAAACACGTTGACGCGGTCTGTCCGTCGGCGCTGGAGCTGAAGGTGGGTGATCCGAGCCATGGGGGGGGCGCAGGCGCGGGGTCGGACGACGGCCGAGCACGACGAGGGACGGACCGGTTGTCGGCCCGTCCCTCGCGCCTGCTCAGTCGCCGAACGCGCCGGCCATCGTGGACTGCTCGGCATCCGCGGTGGCCGATGCGGCCGCGGGGGCGGCTGGGGCGGCGGCCTTGCCCTTGCCGCGCGTCTTCGGCTCGGCGGCCGGTGGCGCCGTGTTCATCCCGACGGGCTGCCCGCGCTGCGGCAATCCGAGCGCGAGTCGAACGCGATTCTCGATGTCGAGCAGCAGCGCCGGATTGCCCGCCAAGGTCTCCTTGACGTTCTCCCGCCCTTGGCCGATGCGCTCCTCGCCGTAGATGTAGAACGAGCCGCGCTTCTCGACGATCTCATGGTTGACCGCCATGTCGAGCACGTCGCCGGACCGCGAGATGCCCTCCAGGTACATGATGTCGAACTCCGCCTCCCGGAACGGCGCGGCGACCTTGTTCTTCTTCACGCGCACGCGGGTGCGGTTGCCCGTCACGTCGCCGCCCGCCTTCACCGAGTCGATGCGGCGAACGTCGAGGCGGACGCTGGCGTAGAACTTGAGCGCCATGCCGCCCGTCGTGGTCTCCGGGCTGCCGAACATCACGCCGATCTTCTGGCGCAGCTGGTTCGTGAAGATCACGACGGTGTTCGACTTGCTGATCGCCGCCGTGAGCTTGCGGAGCGCCTGGCTCATCAGCCGCGCCTGCAGGCCGACGTGGGAGTCGCCCATGTCGCCTTCGATCTCCGCCTTGGGCACGAGCGCGGCGACGGAGTCGATGACGATGACGTCGAGCGCGCCGGACCGCACGAGGGCCTCGGTGATGTCGAGGGCCTGCTCGCCGGTGTCGGGCTGGCTGATCAGGAGCTGTTCCGTGTTGACGCCGCACTTGGCGGCATAGGCCGGATCGAGCGCGTGCTCGACGTCGATGAACGCCGCCAAGCCCCCCGCCTTCTGCGCCTCGGCGATGATGTGCTGGCAGATCGTCGTCTTGCCGGACGACTCCGGCCCGTAGATTTCGACGATGCGCCCTCGCGGGACGCCGCCGACGCCGAGCGCCGCGTCGAGCGCGAGGGAGCCGGTCGGGATCACCTCGATCACCTGACCGACGGTGTCGCCGAGGGTCATGATCGAGCCGTCGCCGTGGCGACGCTTGATGAGGGTGAGCGCGGTCTCGAGGGCCTTGTCGCGGTCGCTGTCCGTCATGATGTCCCATGCCTCCTGTTTTGACGTGGGTGTGCTGCCGAATGACGAGATGGAACATGCCATCGTTGAGCCGGTGCGCTTGGACCCCCACCGGCCTGTGGACATTTGTTCTAGGACAAGTATACGGGTCCGATCGCCGACGTCAAGGGGTTTGGCGAAAACTTGCCAAGGTCCACGCCCGCCTCGCTTCCGAGCCTCGCTACCGAGCTACACTACCGAGCTACGAGAAAGAGGTCCGGCGCGGGCGCGTAGTGGCTGACGAACGTCTCCCGCCGCGGGCCAGCCGATGTCTCCACCACCCGCACCACGGACACGTCGGCCCCTTCGCGCGCCCAGCCGACCTGCACGCGCGCGCCTGCCGGCAGCCCGGCGACGGCGCGCGTTACGGGTTCCGGCGGCGCGGACGCCTGGCCTACCACGGGCACCTCGATCCGCACGGACCGCGCCGGACCGAGGCCGTACAGCGACATCGTCAGCGCATCCCTGGTGGGATCGACGGCGGCCAGCAGCATGAGGAAGCCGCCCGTGTCGTTGACGAACTTGAGGTCCAGCGCGGGCGCGGCGACTGTGGCGTCGAGCCCGACGGGCGGCTCGATCCAGCCGAGCCGGTACGGGTGCGCGTGGCGCTCTGTGATCGGCAGGCCGGCGCGCAGCACGAGCCGAAACAGCGTCGTCGCGGCCTGGTGAACGCCGCCGCCCAGCCCGTCGCGCGTGCCGAGCGGCTCGATGAACATCATCTGGTAGCCGGCCTCCGGCGCGACCGGGCCGAGGCGCTCGAGCAGGCTGAACGTCGCGTCCGGCGGGATCGCGAGGCCGTCGATCGCGGCCGCGGCCCGCGCCACGTTGCTGCGTATGCCCTCGGGCATCCCGGCGACGCTCGTGGCCGCGAACGCGAGCGACGACGTGGCCTGCAGCGCGTCCAGCGCGCTGTCCTGCGAGTCCGGCGGCGTCTCGATGACCGCGACCTCGTTCGTGCGGCCGTCCGAGTACGCCGCGTCGATGAGCCGCTGGATCGTGGCGGGCACGTCGAGGACGTCGCCGTTCTCCGCCGGGCTCTTCAGGACGATATTGCCCGCCTCCACCCCGAATCGGGCCGGACTTGGCGCGACGGCCACCACCGGCGCGATCGGCGCGAGCCAGGCCTCGACGGCGGCGTTGTCCAGGACGATCGTCGGCACGAGGTCGCCGACGGCGTTCGGCCGGTCCTCGACGCGCGCCCACTTGGCCAGATCGTCCGTCGAAGCGGTCCACGTCTGTCCGTCCCGCCAGCGGAGCGTCACCGGGGCGGACGTGATCAGCTTGTACGCCTCGGTGACGCCGGCGAGGTCGTGGACGCGCGGCAGCGTGCTGCTCGTGACCAGCGTGACGTCGCGCCCGCCCTGCGCCGCCACGTCGGCCAACGCCGCCAGGCTCGCGTCGATGTCGAGGACGCGCCCGAGCACCGGCGTCCGTTCCTCCAGCTTGCCGTCCGGCCCGATCCGCAGATCGGCCGACTGCGGGGCGATGGCGAACTCCGCGGCCAGCGCCTCGAGCGCGCGCTGGGCGGCCGCCGGATCGAACGATCCGACCGGTAGGTCGACGCCCGCACCGAAGCGGGCCCGCCAGACCGCTTGCCGCCGCGCCAGCCAGCCGCCCTCGCGGCCGACGGCATAGGCCCGCTGGGCCAGCGCCGCCGGGTCCGTGTCGAGCCCGACCTCGGCCGCCGTGCGCGTCCAGGTGCGTTCGCCGGCGTCCTCGTGGAGCGTCACCGTCACGGTCGACGCCGGCGCGATCGCCCGCAGCTCGGCGGTCGCTTCCTCAACGGTCAGGCCGCCGAGCGCGATGCCGCCCGCCCGCACGCCGGCGGTGATCCGATCGGCCGGCGGCTGGAGCACGGTGGCGACGATCAGGGCGGCGCCGACGATCGCGAGGCCCACCGCCAACGCCACGGTCCGCAACATGCCGCCGCGCGTCGACGTGTCGCGCTCGCCACGGTCCGCCTGCTTCCCGCGACGGGCACGGTGCGACGTGGGCTGCGGCGCTTGCGGCAGCGCGGCCGCCGGGAGCGGGTTCTCGGGTTCCTCGGGCACGTGCGTCTCCTGCATGGGCGATCGCGTCATCGTAGCGCATGCCACCGGCCGACGGCACGTGCGGATGAGGAGCAGACCGCGTGCCGCGGCGGCCCACCGCGCACGGCCGGCCCGCGGCCGGCGACGTCGACGCGGCCGCCCGGCCGATGGTTGACCCTCCCTCTCGGGCCGCACTACCATACCGCGCCGGTCACGCCGGAGACGCCGGTCGCACCCGTGCACCCCGATCGCACACGCCGCGTCCGGCCCCGCCGCGACGCGCCGGACGCGTTTCGCCCCGCCAACTCCTCCGCCAGGAAGACCCGCCCATGGACTTCGAGCTGAACGAATCCCAGCGCATGATCCGCGACCTGGCCCGCGACTTCGCCCAGGGCGAGATCGCCCCGCTGGCCGCGCGGATCGACGAGACGGGCGAGTTCCCGTACGACTCGGTCAAGAAGATGGGCCAGCTCGGCCTGCTCGGCCTGACCGCCGAGGAGGCGTACGGCGGCGTCGGCGCCGACACGATCAGCTACGTCCTGGCGGTGATCGAGATCAGCCGGGCGTGCGCCAGCCACGGCGTGATCATGAGCGTCCAGAACTCGCTCGTGAACTACGGCCTCGAGAAATTCGGCACCGAGGCGCAGAAGAGAGACTGGCTCCAGCCGCTCGCATCGGGCGCGAAGATCGGCGCGTACAGCCTGACGGAGCCGCAGTCCGGCTCGGACGCGGGCAACATGAAGACCACCGCCGTCCGGGACGGCGACCACTACGTGGTCAACGGCCGCAAGAGCTGGGTGACCAGCGGCCCGGTGGCGGACACGGTGCTGCTCTTCTGCACCCAGGACCCGAAGGGCGGCCACAAAGAGACGATGTGCCTGTTGGTCGACACGACGCTGCCCGGCTTCTCGCGCGGCAAGACGGAGCCGAAGCTGGGCATCCGGGCCAGCGCGACGTGCGAGCTGACGTTCGACGATTGCCGCGTGCCGGTGGACGCCCGTTTGGGCGACGAGGGCGGCGGGTTCAAGATCGCGATGTCGATCCTGGACAAGGGCCGCATCGGCATCGCGTCCCAGTCGATCGGCATCGCCCAGGCGGCGTACGCCCTGTCCGTGCAATACGCCAAGGACCGCGCCGCCTTCGGCAAGCCGATCGCCGAGCACCAGGCGATCCAGTTCATGCTGGCGGACATGCACAGCCGCATCGAGGCCTCCAAGCTGCTCACGCTGCGCGCGGCGGCCATGAAGGACGCCGGCGAGAAGCACTCCCTCGAGGCGTCGATGGCCAAGCTGTACGCCTCGGAGTCGGCGCAGTTCGTGACGGACCGCGCGATCCAGATCCACGGCGGCATGGGCTACTCCAAGGAGTGCGCCGTCGAGCGCCACTTCCGCGACGCACGGATCACGACGATCTACGAGGGGACCAGCGAGATCCAGCGCCTTGTCATCTCGCGCGAGCTGCTGCGTCGCGCCCAGCCGCAGTAGCGGGCGGCGACGCCCACGCGCATGCCGGCGCCGCCGACCGCGGCCGCCGCGCTCGGCGCCCAACCCCACCGGGCGCCCGCATTGCGGGGCCGGATCTGCAATCGACGACTCGACCAAGGGGAACGTGCCCGCCATGGCCTTCTCGAACGCGACCTTCGGGCTGATCGCCCCCCGCCATCCAGACGACGCCGCCGGACCGCTCGACGTGCTGCGCGAGCGGCGCGCGGCGGCGCGGGCCGGCGGCGGCCAGGCGCGCATCGACCGGCAGCACGAGGCGGGCAAGCTGACGGCCCGCGAGCGGCTGGACCTGCTGCTCGACGAGAACAGCTTCCACGAGCTCGGGATGTTCGTCACGCACCGCGCGACGGACTTCGGGCTGGACAAGCAGAAGTTCCTGGGCGACGGCGTCGTGACGGGCTTCGGCACCATCAACGGGCGCTTGATCTACGCCTACAGCCAGGACTTCACGGTGATGGGCGGCTCGCTCGGGCGGGCGCACGCGGACAAGATCGTGGCGCTGCAGGACATGGCGCTCAAGAACGGCGCGCCGATCATCGGCCTGAACGACTCGGGCGGCGCGCGGATTCAGGAGGGCGTCGTCAGCCTGGGGGGCTACGCGGACATCTTCCTGCGCAACGTCCAGGCATCGGGCGTCGTGCCGCAGCTGAGCTGCATCATGGGCCCGTGCGCGGGCGGCGCGGTGTACTCGCCGGCGATCACGGACTTCGTGATCATGGTCAAGGACTCCTCTTACATGTTCGTGACCGGCCCCGAGGTCGTGAAGACCGTGACGCACGAGGACGTGTCGTTCGAAGAGCTCGGCGGCGCCGCCGTCCACAACCGCAAGAGCGGCGTGGCGCACTTCGCCGCCGACAGCGAGGGCGAGGCGATCGCCATCCTGCGCCAGCTGCTGGGCTACCTGCCGCAGAACAACATGGTCGATGCGCCGATCGTCCCGACGCAAGACGACCCGCTGCGCCAGGACGCCGCGTTGGACACGATCGTGCCGCACGCGCCCGAGCAGCCGTACGACATGCGCGACGTGATCCGCCGCGTCGTGGACGACGGCGGCTTCCTCGAGGTGCACGCGACGTACGCGCCGAACATCCTGGTGGGGTTCGCGCGGCTCAACGGCCGCACCGTCGGCCTCGTGGCGCAGCAGCCCAAGGTCCTGGCCGGCGTGCTGGACAACGACGCGTCCATCAAGGCGGCGCGGTTCGTGCGCTTCTGCGACTGCTTCAACGTGCCGCTGGTGACGTTCGAGGACGTCCCCGGCTTCATGCCCGGCACGGCCCAGGAGCACGGCGGGATCATCCGCAACGGCGCCAAGCTGCTCTACGCGTATGCCGAGGCCACGGTGCCCAAGATCACCGTCATCACGCGCAAGGCCTACGGCGGCGCCTACGACGTCATGAGCTCCAAGCACCTGCGCGGCGACATCAACTACGCCTGGCCGACCGCCGAGATCGCCGTGATGGGCCCCGAGGGCGCCGTCAACATCGTCTTCCGCCGCGAGCTCGCCGAGGCCGAGGATCCCGTCGCCCGCAAGGCGGAGCTCGTGGCGGACTACCGCGCGAAGTTCGCCAACCCGTACGTCGCCGCCAGCTGGGGCTACATCGACGACATCATCGAGCCGCGCGAGACGCGGATGCGGCTGATCAGCGCGCTGGAGATGCTCCAGAACAAGCGCGACACGAACCCGCCCAAGAAACACGGCAACATTCCGCTGTAACGGCGTGGCGCGGCGTCCCGGCGTGGC
>JBDTSC010000097.1:0-11176 GCA_039931375.1 Ardenticatenales bacterium | reverse complement strand
GATGGCGCTGGCGGGGCTGGTGGGGGTGATCGACGAGCGGAGGGCCGGCGCCTGAAGGCGGCCGGCGCTCCCCCACATCCGTTACCCTCTCGGCGTCGCCGTCACGATGCGCGGCACGTGCGGGACGTTCGGCGGCGGAACGACCGTCGGCCACCCGCCGACCGGTTCCGCGGTGGACGCCTCGGTCGCGTTCCCATGCGGCTCCGCCGTCGCCTCGTCCGTCGCCTCCGCCGTCGCCGTCTCCGTCGCCGTGCCTGTCGCAGTGGGCGTCGGCGTCGGCGTCGCAAGGTCCCACGCCACGCCGAAGGCGTTGTACAGCATCGCCGCCACCTTGTTCGTACCCGTACGGCTCAGGTGGACGCCGTCGGCGCCGCGCATCTCGATCTGCTCGCCCGTCTCGTTCGGCAGGTACAGGCTAAAGCGGCCGTCCGGGCCCTTGAACGTCTCCCAGATGTCGATGAACTTCACCCATGGCCGCGTCGCCCCCGCCCGGCGAACCGCGGTGTTTACGGCCTCGGCCGCCCGCTGGTGGCGCTCCTCACGCATCACCGGCATGCCCACCCAATAGAGCCGCCTGCCTTGGCACTCGTCCATCAACAACGCGGCGCGGACCGCGTACTCGTCCGTCCACTCCGGCGAGCCCATCACCACCACGGTCTCGTCGTCCAGGACCATGTTCTGATCGTCGTTGGCGCCCACGAAGAACACGACGGCCTCCGGATCCATCGTCGCGACGATCTCGGTCATCCGCGCCGGCCAGTCGAAGTAGTCCGGCCGCGCCAGCCCGGTGCTGATCCGCCCGTCGATCTCGACGGACGTCATCTGGTCGCGCGTGGCGAACGTCTGCAGCTCGAACCCGAGCGGCTGCGCGAAGCTGTCGCCCGCCACGACGACGCGCAGCGGCGCGTCCGGCCCGATCGGCCGCGCGGGCGGCGGCGTCGCGGTGGGCGGCGGCAACGGCGTCCCCGTCGGCCCGAAGGCGACGATGCCGCCCGTCGCGGCCGCCAGTCCGCCTGGCGGTGCGCCGGCGCCGTGCCACGCCTCGCGCAACATGGCGGCCGCCGTCGCGGCCATCGGCTCGTCCGGCGTCGCGACGGCGTCCGCGCCGGAGGGGTCGGAGGCGGATAGGTCGGAGGCGGATGGGTCGGCGGCGCCCGGGCCCCCGGTTTCGCTCCCGTCGACGGCGCGGGCGCGAGCCGCGGCCGCGGCGCCGTCCTGGCGGCCGCCCGCCCCGCCCGCGTCGAGCCCGAGCGCGCCGCGCGCCGCCACGACCGCATGGCCCGGCGCGCCCAGGCCGACGGCGTTCGCGGCCGCGTCGACGGGCCGCAGCACCGCCAGCAGCGCCGAGCGCGGGCCGCCGAACGGCAGCCGTTCCGCCACCGCGACGATCCGCCCTGTCGATGCGATGGCCGCCACGCCAAGGGCGAGCACGATCGCAGCGTAGACGCGGGCCGGCGTCAACGTGGCGGACGGTGTGAGGTTCGGCTCGTCCATCGGATCTTCTATCAGATCGTCCATCGGGGGGTGCATCGGAGGGTGCATCGGAGGATGGATCGGATCGTGCATCGGATCGGCCCTTCCGCGTCAGAACTGGAAGTAGATGAACGGCGCGACGCCCTGCGGCCCGAGCGCGATCGCCAGGAACAGCGCCGCGCCGACGGCGGCACCCTGCACCGCCAACGGCAGCCGCGCGAAGCCGTCCATCACCCGGCGGCCGACGCCCTCGGGCAGCCACTGGACGGCGATCGACAGCACGATCACGGCGACGACGCTGGGGGTCGCGCGCTGCACCGCGCCGCCGGCGGTGAACAGGCGGTGGAACACGGTGCCGGCCGCGCTGAACGTCGGCGCGCGGAACAGCACCCAGCCGGCGCACACGAAATGGAACGTGACCAGGCGCCCGAGCCAGCGCCGCGCCTCGCTCTGCGGCGCCGCCACCTCGCCGATGCGCCGCGGACCGCGGTGAACCAGCCGCTCGACGGCCAGCCCGACGCCGTGCAGCGCGCCCCACGCGACGAACGTGAGGTTCGCGCCGTGCCACAGGCCGCCGAGCGTCATCGTCACGATCAGGTTGACGTACGTTCGGACGACGCCTTTGCGGTTGCCGCCGAGCGGGATGTACAGGTAGTCGCGCAGCCAACGGGAGAGCGTCATGTGCCAGCGGCGCCAGAAGTCCTGGATGCTCGCGGCGCGGTAGGGGCGGTCGAAGTTCTGCGGGAACGCGAACCCGAGCAGCAGCGCGACGCCGATCGCGATGTCCGTGTAGGCGCTGAAGTCCGCGAAGATCTGCACGGCGTAGCCGTAGATCGCCACCAGGATATCGAGCGAGCCGTAGCGGTCGGGGACGCTAAACACAGGGTCGACGATCGCCGCGGCGACGAACGTGCTGATGAACACCTTCTTGAACATCCCGCCGGCGATCAGCCAGCCCGCCCGCGTCACATCCTCGCGCGTCAGAGCGCGCGGCGTGAAGAGCTGCGGCAGGAACTCGGACGCGCGGACGATCGGTCCGGCGACCAGGTGCGGAAAGAAGGCGGCGTACACCGCGTACTCCGGCAGCCCGACGGGCTCGAGCCGGCCGCGGCCAATGTCCACCACATAGCTGATCGCATGGAACGTGAAGAACGAGATCCCGACCGGCAGCGCGATGTCCAGCAGCCGCAGGCCGCCGCCGTAGCCCAGCGCGCTCAGTCCCTCGTTCACCTCGCGGGCGAAGAAGCCGTAGTACTTGAACCAGCCCAGCAGCGCCAGGTTCGCGCCGACCGCCGCCCACAGCCACGCCCGCCGCCGCCCGCCGCCCGCCGCGTGGATCCGCCGCCCGAACGCCACGTTCGCGACGGCCGACAGGGCGATCAGCGCGACGAACCGGACGTCCCACCAGCCGTAGAAGAAGTAGCTGGCACCGATCATGAACCACTGCCAGCGCGTCCGGTTCGGCCGGAGCGCCCAGCTGATCGGGAAGACCAGCAGGAAGAACAGCGCGAACGTCAGCGTCGGGAAGAGCACGTCGGCCTCACCATCGTTTCATCGCGTCCTCTCACGCCCGCTTCGCGCCGCCGCGCAACGCGCTCGCCTGGCCTCACCTCGCTCACGGCTCGGGGGGCCCGTCGTCGAACACGACGCGCTTCAGGCGCGCAAGGGCTTGTAGGGTGATCAGGTTCCGCTGGTTCATCCCGTAGCGCAGCCCGGCGGGCGTGAAGTTCGCCGGGCCGGCGCTGAAAGCGTTCAGGTGGATGCCGTCCCCCGCGATCCCGGCGCGCACCATGTCCGGCCCCCTGAGCGCGCGCCACAGGTTGATCAGCGGCACCTGGCTGCCCTGCGCCACGCGCACGATCGCCTGGTTGTACCACGTGACCCGGGCGTGCGAGCGCGGCTTGTCCAGCCGCGGCGGGATCGTCGTCAGGAGCGGCACGACGCCTTTGGCCGCCAGCTCATCCACGATGCGCCGCAGCGTGTTCTCGAAGTAGTCGACGTTGATCTGGTTCTCGGCGTCGTTCGTCCCGAACAGGATCACGGCCGCTCCCGGCTGGATGAGCTTCAGCTCGCAGCCGAGCGCGTAGTCGTCCGGCGGCGGGCACTCCGGGACCGGTTCCTTGAACGTCCCGAACTCCGCCGCCGCCGTCCAACCGGACCGCGCCGCCACGCTGCTGCGGGTCAGGCTGTTGCTGGCGCAGCCGATCGTCTCCAGCTCGGGCGCCAGCGCGCCGGCCAGGTAGTGGTCGATGACGGGCTGCAGGTCGCCGTACGCGTCCAACGTCGTCCAGCCGCAGCCCGTCTGGCCCAGGAAATACGTGTTGTCCGTCAGGCTGTCGCCGACCTTCATCAGCACGTCCGCGCGCTTGCCGCCGCCCTGCCCGACGCCGAAGACCCCGCGCAGCCGGTCCTTCATGCCCTGGTCGATGCCGGGCACGATCGGCACCAGGTCCTCCACCGAGGGCGTCGGCGACAGCGTCGGCGACGGCGTCTCGGTCGGCGTCGGCGAGAGCGTCGGCGTCGGGGTGTCGGAGGGGGTTGGCGTGATCGAGGGCGTCGGCGTGATCGAGGCCGTCGGCGTGACGGACGGCGTCTCGCTCGGGCCGGCCGGCGTTCCGCCTGCATCACCGTCCCCGTTCGCCGCACCGCGTGCGGACGACGCCGACACGCGCACGACGACGGTCGCCGTACCGCCGCCGCCGCCCGCGCCGCCCCCGCTCCCGCGCAGCCACAGACCGAGCGGCACGAGGCCGATCAGCAGGGCGTACGCCACGAGGTACGGATGGCGCTCGCGCAGGCGGGCGATGAGCGGGCGGCGGGCCGCGGCGTGCAGGCGGTGCACGCCGGCTCGGCGCTCGGGGGGGGTCGAGTCCATCGGATCATGCCATGGGAGCAGGGAACGGGGCGGCGAGCAGCGATTCTGACACAGCGGGGATCGTTCCGGCCACTTGACGGCGCAAATCGCTGCGCCTACCCGTTCCGCGCCCGCCCGGCGGTCCTTTACAACGTGAGATCCCCCCGCCGAAGGCCTGCCGTCACGGCTTCCGTGCGACTCGACGCCCCGAGCTTGCTGAAAAGCGTGCTCAGATGGAACTTGACGGTGTTGTCGCTGATCAGGAGGGCATGGGCGATCTGCCGGTTCGAGAGCCCGTTCGCCACCTGCACCAGCACTTCGCGCTCCCGCGGCGTCAACGGCTCGCGGCCGTCGCCGTTCGCGCCCCGCACGACCGCCGCGCCGTCGCCCGCCGCGCCGATGCCGTCCTCGTTCGCCCGCCCCGCCTCCGCCGTCCGAGCCGCCCAAGCCGTCCACGGCGCGATCCGCCCCCCCGGCACGGCGACCGACCCGGCCGCCGCCGCGCCGATCGCGGCCGCCAGCGCTTCGGCCGGGTCCGGCGCGTCGTCCGGCACGACGGCCCAACCGCGCAGCGGCAGCGCGTCGAACGCGGCGCCGTCCGGTGGGCGGGCCCCGACGGCCACGAGCGCCGCGCCGGTGAGATCGATCCGCTCGGCGATCGCCGCCACCGCCGCCGGCCAGTCGTCGACGTCGGCGACGACGAGCACGTCGACCCCGCCGCCCTCGCCCGCCGCCGCGAGGCCGGGCCCGAGGTCGCTGACGCCGACGACGTCGATCGCGTCGCCGGCGACGAGCGCCGCGAGCCCGGCCCGCCCGACCGCCGCCCCAGCGGCCAGCCAGACCCGAATCACGCCTGCTCGCCGAGCGTCACCGTCAACGCCGTCGCCTGGCCGCCCCGCACAAGGGACAGCGACACGGATTGGCCCGGCTCGGCCAGCGCGAGGCGGTCCTGCAGCTCGTGCGCATCGCTCGTGTGCTGAGCATCGATCGCGACGACGACGTCGCCGACGAGCAGCCCGCCCGCCTCGGCCGGGCTGCCGGCGCTCACTCCGACGACGAGCAGACCGAAGTCCGCCGCGCCCGCCGCCCGCGCCGCCGCCGGCACCGCCACGGCCTGCGTCGCCACCCCGAGCCAGGCGCGCGCGACGCGGCCCGCGGTGAACAGCGCGTCCGCGACGCGCCACGCCAACGCCGCCGGAATCGCCAGCGCGACGCCGCCGACGAGCCCCGTCGTCAGCACGCCGAGCACGCGGCCGCTCAGGTCGACGATCGGCCCGCCCGAGAAGCCCGGGAACGGCACCGCGTCCGTCCGCAGGACGCCGGCCACGACGCCGCCGCGCCGCGTGCGCAGCGGTCCGCCCACCGCGCTGACGATGCCGAGGCTGGCCTGGACGCCGTCCGCGCCGGGCCGCCCGACGGCCGCCAGCAGCTGGCCGACGCGCGCGCCGGGGGCGGCCGTCGCCGCGGGGCCGTCGAGGCCGGGCACGCGCAGCGCCGCCAGGTCGGACGACGGGTCGCGCCCGGCGACCTCGGCGGCGAGGACGCGGCCGTCGGCGTCGACGACGCGAAGATCGCTGTCGCGCTCGATCGCATGGTCCGCCGCCAGGACGCGGCCGGGACCGATGAGGATCCCGCTCGATGGACGCCGCGCCCGGCCTTCGACGCACACGATGGACGGCGCGGCGGCGGCGATGGCGTCGGCCAGCGCGTCGGGGGGGATGGACATCGGGGATGCAGAGGTGGACATCATGGCTCCTTATCGTGTAGGACAACTGTAGCGCGCGGCTCGATCGCCGAATGGTCCGCGCACGCTTCGCGCAGGCGCCGCACCGGCGCCGCACCGGCGACCACGACGAAGTTCTGTAGAGCGTAGCGCCGAACGCGCCGCCCACCGCCGCACGTTCGGGTAGGCGCGGCCCCGCACGTATGGGCGGGGCGGGTGCAGGGCCGCGGACCGCCATCGCCCCGTCCGCCCGGCGGAGGAACGGCGACGCGTCCGAACGTACGACGGCGTCCCGCCGAAGCGCCGGTTGCCCCGGCGCAACCGCGTGGTATCGTTGCGCATCCGCCGTGGCCCGTCGCCCTCACTCACCCACGGATCCATCGTCGACGCCAAGGAGCCCATGCCATGACCGCGCCCCGTCGCACCCTCGCCGCGCCCATCGGGGCGATCCTCTTTACGTCGTTGGCCGCGGCCGCGTTGGGCAACACCAGCCGCCCGGCCGTCGCGCAAATCGCCGCGGCGGCCGACTACGTCCTGACCGACGCCGTCGACGGCGCCGCGCCGGCCGTCGCGGCGATCGACGGCTCCACCGTGGCCGCCGGGATCGGCGCCCGCGTGGGCGTGCTCGACGTGTCGGAGCGCAGCGCGCCGCGTCTCGTCGGCCGGACCGCGCTGCTGCCGTCCGTGCCGCTTGACCTAGCCGCGGACGCGAGCGCTCATGTGGTCGTCGCCGCCCTCGCGGGCTCCGGCCTGGCGGTCATCGACGTGTCCGAACCCGAGCGCCCGCGGCTCGCGGCCCGCCTCTGCCTGCCACGTCCGCCGAGCGCGGGCGCCGCCCCGTCGCGCGCGGTCCGGCCGCCTGCGTCCAGCGCGGCGTGCCGTGCCGGCGAGGGGCCCAGCGTCGTGGCGGTCGCCGCGGTCGGCGACGGCGCGACCGCCCTGGCCGTGGCGGACGGCGGGCTGCTGGTGGCGGACGTGGCCGATCCGTATTGGCCGCGCCAGCTGGCGTGGCTGCCGCTCGGCATCGAGGCACGGGCGATCGCGGTCGTGCCGGGCGCCGCGATCGTGCTCGGCGCCGTCGCCGAGGGGGCGGACGCCGGCAACCGGCTCGTCGTCGTCGACATCCACGCACCGCACGAACCGTTCGTACGCGCCTGGGTCAAGCTCGGCGGTCCCGTCGGCGCGTTCGGCGACGTCGCTGCCGCTGGAATGATCGCCGTCGCGGGCGGTCCGGCCGGGGCGGCGGTGGTCGATGTGACCGAACCCGACCGTCCCCGCGTGGCGGCGCGCATCGACCGTTTCGTGGCGGCCGTGGACGTACGCGGCGACGGCCAGCGGACGGTGGCGGGGCTGGCCGTGAACGCGACCGCCCAGCAGACGGGCTCGCCGATCCTGCAGGACATCGCGGTGTTCGACGTGACCGCGCCCCGCAGCCCAAGACTGGTCGGCAGCCGCGCGACGGTCACGAACATCGGCCTGAACGCGCTGGCGCTCGGACCGCTCGGGGGCGCGTCGCCGTGGTGCACCGCCGTGTCGTCGCTGGCCGGCGTGACCGTGCTCGACCTGCCGGCCGCAGACGGACCGATCGTCGCGTCCGGCGAGGTGCTTACCGCCGGCGCGACGCTTGTCGGAAGCGACGGCGCCGGCCATGCCCTGCTGATCGAGGGCGATCCGAGCGGCGTCAACTCGCTGGCGCGGCTCGCGGTCGTCGATCTGGACAGCGGGGCGTCCATCGGAGTCCTCGCCGGTCTCGACAGCGTGATCGCCCTCGCCGCCGCCGGCGATCGGGCCTACATCATCGAGAACGGCCACGGCGTGCGGATCGTAGGCCTGAGCGATCCGACCGCGCCGCGGACGATCGGCTACATCACCGCCCTCACGGTGCCGCTGCACGTGGCGGCCGCTGAGGGCCGGATCGCCGTCGGCGACTTTTTCGGCACCGTCCAGCTGCTGGACGTCGCGGACCCGACGCACGTCCGCGTGCTCTCGGCGATCGCCGGCCCGCCAACGGACCAGGGCGTAACGCCGTTCGACATCGGCCTGGTCGGCGAGCGCTTGATCATCGCCCGGAACGACCGCTTGGCGGCGTTCGACGTCCACGACCCCCAGCGGCCCAAAGCGGTCGGCGAAGCGCTGTACGACGCGAACGAACCGCTGGGGGTGACGCCGCACCTAGCGGTGAGCGGCACCCGCGCCTGGGTCGCGAGCCTTTCGGGCGGGCTGATCGCCTTCGATGCCCGCGCCCCGCTGCCGCGCCGGCTCGCCCGCTTCGCGGACATCGCCGCCGAGCGCGTCATCGAGGTCGGCGGGCGGGCCGTCGTCGTGCTCGCCGGAGAACGGCCAGCCGGCGACGCGTCGGCCAGGACGCCCTCGGGCGTCCTGGCGGTCGTCGAGGCGCCGATCGGCGGCGGCGACGGCGGGATCATCGGGCGGTGGGACGCGCCTGGCCTGGCCGCCGACCTGGCCGTTGACCCGCGGCCCGGCAGCCTCGGGATGCTCATCGCGTCGGGCGCGTACGGCATGACGCGCTGGCGGCTGCGCGCGGAGGGCGCCCCCACCGCGACGCCGACGCCCGCCGAGCCGCAGCCCACCGCGGCCCGCCCGGCGCGCACCGCCGTCCCGCCGGACGCTCGCTGGCCGCACCGCGCCTTCCTGCCCCTGGTCACCCGCGGCGCGAACGGCCCGCGGGCGGCGGAACCGCTCTCGCTCGTGGCCGCGATGGGCGGCGCTGTGACGTCCGTCACTGCGGAGGGCGACTTCGGGTATGTCGCCGAGGCTGACCGGCTCGTGGCGCTGCGCATCCGTGGCCAACGGCGCGACCCTTCCGCTCGCGGACCCGAGCCGCTCGGGTACGCGGCCGTCGGCGAGCGGACCGTGGCGCTGGCCGTGTCGCGGCGACGGCTGGCGGCGCTCGTCGGCCCGCCCAAGGCGCTGCGGCCGGTGATCCCGCTCGCGTCGCGGCTCGCTGGCGCGGTGCCGGCGGGAGGGGGCGGTGATGGCGGTGGTGACGGGGGTGGCGGACGACCAGCGCCGATCGACCGGTCCGAGGGTGACGGCGTCGCGATCCGCCTGTTCAACATCGACGATCCGATCCGGCCGCTGCCCAAAGCGCGCGTGACGCTGCCGGGCGGCGCGTTCGACATCGCCGCGGGCGGGGACGATCTGATCGGCTGGTTCGCGATCGTCGGGACGGGCGCCGACGGCGGCTATCTGTTCATGCTCAACGCGAACGACGCGGTGGCGCCGCAGACGACGCGGCTCGACCTCGGACCGGACGTCGTGCCGATCGGCATCGCGGTCAGCGGACGGCGCGCGCTGGTCCTGCTCGATCGGGGCGACGGCTCCGCGGTGCTCCAGATCAGCCTCGAGCGTCCGGAGCACCCCGCGCCGCTCGGGACGCTGGTCGGCCTTGGGCAGGCGACGGGCGTCGGCGCGATCGCGGCGGCCGAAGACAATGGGTTCGTGTTGACGACGGACGGGCTGATCGCGGTCACGATGAGCGGCCGCGAACCGGTCATCGTGGCGCGGCAGTCGGCGAACTTCTTCGGCACCGAACCGGTGTTCGTCACCGCGATCGGCAGCAACGTCTGGGTGTCGACGATCAGCGGCGAGATCATCCAGCTGGTGCTGTTCGACGGCGGGCTCGAGATGATCAACTTCATCTCGGCTCCGTCCCTCTCCGCGCCCGGCTTGCGCCGATTCATGGCCGCCACGCCCGGCGCGATCATCGTCGGCGGCGGCCTGATGGGCGGCGCCACCGTGGCCGGCGTGTCGATGGTGATTGTGCCGGACCGAGCGTCACCGAGCGATCCGTATCCCGAGCCGCGCGGGCCGGCGTCGGCCGACGACCGGCCGAGGGCGGACCAACGCGTCGGCGGCGGTGCCGGCGATGTCCTCGGCGGCCGCTGGGGTGCGCTCGGCGCCTGCGCGGCGGTGGCCAGCGGCGGACAATTGCCCGGCCACGCCATCGCCGTCAACGGGGACGGCTCGCTGGTGGCGCTGGAAGCACGGCGATCCGACGGGCAGGCGGCGCTGCGGACAATGGGAACGACCGGTGACTTCCTGCCATTGCCCCCGACCGGAGCGGCCATCGACGCCAACCTGGCCGTGATCGCCGGGCCGTTGACCCCGCTGCGCTCGTTCCGGATCGCGCAAGGCCTCGCGCGCCCCGTGGCCGAGCCGCCGGACAATCGCACGGGCGGCGCGCTCGATGTGCTGCGCGACGCCCCGATGACGCGCCGCGTCGTGCTGGCCGACGGCTTCGCCTGGGTGGCCGAACGCGGCGCCGGCATCGCCGTCTATGATGCGGCCGAACCGCAGCCGCTGACGTTCGTGGGCCGGATCGAGACGCCGGGACAGCCGCGGGACCTTGTGGAACGTGGCGGCCGCGTCTTCGTGGCGGACGGCACGGCCGGCCTGACGATCCTGGATGCCCGCAACCCCGCCTCGCTGCGCGAGAGCGGGCACCTCAGCCCGCCCGGCGAGGTCGGCGCCGTCGCGCTGTCGGCCGACGGGGCGACGGTCTTCATCGCCGTCGAGGGCGCGGACGGCGCGTGGCTCGGCAGCGGCCGGGATCGCGGCGCGATCTGGGCCGTCGACGCGCGCGATCCGGCGCGGCCGCGCGTCATCGGCTCGGTCGGCATTGACCTCTCGCGGGTGGCGAGCCTCTTGGTGGACGGCGGCCGGTTGTACGCCGCCGGCCTGCGCGGCCCGGCCGGCGCCCCGCTCGCGCCGGGCGGGGGCACGATGGTCGTAGCGGCGTTCGATGTCACGGACCCGGCGCGGCCGAGCGAGGTCGGGCGCTGGACGGCGCCGGGCGACTATCCGTACGCGCCGTCCGCACTCACCAAGGTCGGCACGCGGCTGGTGGTGGCGCAGGGGGATGGCGGGGCGTTGGTGATCGACGCGGGGCGGTGATCGCGGGCTGGTGGCCACGGGATAGCGACCACAGGATAGCGACCACGGCATAGCGACCACAGGCCGGCGGCGACAGGACGCGGCCGCGCGAATCCGGGAGGACCGGGCGGGGCGCTCGAGGCGCTATCCGTCGCGTGGCCGCTCGATGCCCGTCACGCGCTTCGTGATCGGCATCCGGCGGTCGCGGCCGAACGCGCGGGCGGTGATCT
>JBDTSC010000096.1:0-11189 GCA_039931375.1 Ardenticatenales bacterium | reverse complement strand
TCCTCGATCGTCACGACGCCCGCCGTGCCGCCGTACTCGTCGACCACGATCGCGATGTGGACCTTGCTGGCCTGCAGCTCGCGCAGCAGCTCGTCGACGGGCTTGCTCTCGGGCACGAACGTCGGCTGGCGGACCAGATCGGCCACGGAGGCCGCGAAGTCGCGGTCGCGGAACCGAGTCAAGAGGTCCTTGGCGTAGAGAATCCCGACGATCGAATCGAGCGTCTCGTGGTACACCGGGATCCGCGAGTGGCCCTCGCTGATGATGCAGTCCAGCGCCGCGTCCAGCGTCACCGTGTCGGGGATGCTGACGATGTCGACCCGTGGCACCATCACCTCGCGCGCCTTGGCCTGGCCGATCTCGACGACGCCCTCGAACATCTCCTCCATCCGCTCGATGGAGGCCTCCTCGATATCGTCGTCGCCCGACTCGGCCGCCACGAACGTCCGCAGCGCCTCGTCCCGCGCGTCCAGGAAGCCGATGCCGACCAATCGGCGCGACCACCGCGGGCGCGCGATCCAACCGGCGGCGACGCCGCACAGGAACGCGGCGGCCAAGGCGAGCAGGAGGACGGGGGACGTCACGGCACGATCCGATCGTCCGCCTACGTCCGCCGCACGGCGAGCCGATGATCCCGCCGCGCCTGCGCCTCGTCGAACCGTCGGCGCTCGTCCGGCGTTTCGGGCCGCACGGGTCGCACCGGCTGCGGCTTGCCGTCCGGGTCCACGGAGACGAACGTCAGGTAGGCCTCGGCGGCGGTCTGGCGCGTGTCCTCGAAGGGGTTCTCGGTGTGGACCGTGACCCAGACCTCCATGGACGTCGTCCATGCGCGGGTCACGATCGCGTCGATCACCGCGATGTCGCCGACGCGGACGGGGATGCAGAACGCGACCGCGTCGATCAGCGCGGTGACGACCGGACGCCGCGCGTGGCGCATCGCGGCCAGCGCGCCGACCTCGTCGATCCAGGACATCACGCGGCCGCCGAACACCGTGCCGTGGACGTTCGCGTCGTTGGGGAAGGCCAGGTTGACCGATTGGGCGACGGACGCCGAGGGCGGTTTGGGGGTTAGGTCATCGTCCACGAAGGGCCATTCAGTCGGCCTCGAGGAAGGCGCGCAGGCGGCCGGCGCGGTGCGTGTCGCGCAGCCGGGCGAGGGCCTCCGTCTCGATCTGCCGGATCCGCTCGCGCGTGACCCCGAACTTCTCGCCGACCTCTTTGAGCGTGTGCGTCTGGCCGTCGAGTAAACCGAACCGGAGCTCGAGCACGCGCGCCTCGCGCGGCGGGAGCGCCATCAGCATCGTCTCGATCTCGTCGCGGAGCATCGCGTACGCCGCGGCCTCGGACGGGGAGGGCTGGTCGTCGTCCTCGATGAAATCGCCCAGCTCGGAGTCCTGGTCTTCGCCGACGGGCTTCTCGAGGGACAGCGGGTTGCGCGCGATGCGCATCATCCACTGGACCTTTTTGACCGGCAGGTCGAGCTCGCCGGCCAGCTCCTCGAGGGCCGGCTCGCGGCCGAGCGTCTGCTCGAGCTGGCGGCTGACCTGGAACAGGCGGCGGATCCGATCGCTCATGTGAACCGGGACGCGAATGGTGCGTCCTTGATCTGCTATAGCCCTCGTGATCGCCTGGCGAACCCACCACGTCGCGTATGTGCTGAACTTGTAGCCGCGCCGCCAGTCGAACTTCTCGACCGCCTTCATCAACCCGAGGTTGCCCTCTTGGATGAGGTCCAGGAACGGCACGCCCTGGTTCATGTACTTCTTGGCCATCGCGATGACAAGGCGGCTGTTCGCCTTGGTCAGGTGGTGCCGCGCCGCCTCGCCGTCGTCGACGAGCGCCACCAGCTGGCGATGCACGCCGCCCGCGACGCCGTTCGCGTTCAGGCGGACGGCCGCGTCCAACCCGCGCTCGATGCGCTGGGCCAGATCGACCTCCTCCTCCGCCTTGAGCAGGGGGATGTTGCCGACCTCGCGCAAGTACAAGCTCACGGTGTCGTCGGAGTCGATGCCGGTCAGGTCGTACGCGTGGTGGCGCAGATGGACCGGAAGCGAGCGGAGATCGATCTCGATGAGGTCTTCGGTGCGGATGTTCTGCGATACGTCGAAGTCGGCGAGCATCTCGTCGATGGCGTCCGCCATGTTCGCGAGACCCGTCCACTCCTCCGGATCGACCGGCATCTCGGCCGGCGCGGCACGGTGGCCCTCGACGGTCGACGGGCGCGTCGCGCCCTCCGGCGACGGCATCTGCCCCAGCCCCGCGTCCGATGACGACAGGTCCCAAGCGGCTTCCTGCACGGTCCTCCCCCTTACTACCCTTGATCACAATGTCGGTGTCGCCGCGACGAAGAGGCGACAGGGTCCGACATTAATAACGACCGCCCGCCAAGGAGCAGTCGCGTATGGTTCTGGTCATCGCACGGGCGCTTCTATAGGACAGCTGTGTGGGAAAGCGCCGGACGATACCCTGGGCAAAAGCCTTGCAAGTTTACACCTTGGGGACGGCCGTGTCAATACCTTTAAGGATTCGTCAGCCGCTGGTCAGGCTATTCCGCCGTCCACATGGGACCGCTCGACTCGCAGCACCGTCGTCGCGGCTTCCAGCCCCTGCCGGACGCAATCCGGCAGCCCGACGCCCCCCCACGATGCCCCCGCCAGCACCAGCCCGTCCGGACATGCCGCCGCGGCCGCCGCCGCCCGCGCCGCGTGGCCGACGTCATACTGCGGGTTCCCGTCGATCCACCGGAACGCCCGCGCGAGCACCGGCTCCCCGCGGGCGTCCAGGATAGCGCCTGCGTCCTCGACTGCCCAACGCACGAGCGTCGCCTCGTCCTGCCGCGCGTCGTCCTCGCGCCCCTCGCCGCCGTAGAAGAGGCGCACGAGCACGTGCCCCGCCGGCGCGCGCCCATCCCACTTGGACGAGGACCAGGAGCACGCCGCCCACCGCACCCCTTCCGCGCGCGCCACGATAATCCCGAGCCCGTCCAACGGATGCCCCACCGCCTCCCGCCGATAGCCGAGCGACACCGTCGCGGACGATAGATGCCGCACCCCGCCCGCGATCCGCGCCGCCTCCGGCGCCACGTCGGCCAGGAGCCGCGCCGCCACGGGCGCGGGCGTCGTGACGACGACGGCATCCGCCTCGTACACCGTCCCGTCGACGAGCCGGACGGCGTAGGCGGCCGCGTCCGCCCCACGCCCGATCCGATCGACCACCGCCCCCGTGCGCACGATCGGCCCGAGATCCGCGGCCAGCGCGTCGATGAGGTCGCCGACGCCGCCGGCCAGGCTGACGAACGCCGCGGCCGCGCTGCTGCCCGCCTCGCCCGCGGCCGCGGAACGGCGCAGGCCGCGGATGAGGCTGCCGTGCGATCGCTCGAGCGCGACCAGCTGCGGGAACGTCGCCTGGATGCTCAAGCGCTCCGGATCGCCGACGTAGATGCCCGCCATGAGCGGCGCGGCCAGGCGCTCGAGCACCTCGCGGCCCATCCGCCGCCGCACGAACGCGGCCATGCTCTCGTCGGCCGTGTCCCGCCGCGCGGGCAGGATCCAGTCGAGGCCGGCGCGCAGCTTGCCGCGCCACGACAGGAGCGGCGTCCGCAGGAACGGGCCGAAGGCCGTGGGCGCGGCCAGCCGGAAGCCGGCGGGCAACGGCACGAGCCGGCCGCGATGCCGCACGAACACGCGCCGCCCGCCCGGCCGCTGCACGATCCGCCGATCGCCGAGCCCGAGGGCGATCGCCAGATCATGCGCCCAGGGCTTCGTCGTCAGGAAGCTGTCCGGCGCCCCTTCGATCACCCATTCGCCGTCCCGCACCGTCCGCACCTTCCCGCCCGCTCGCGCCCCCGCCTCGAGCACGATCACGTCGAGATCCCGCCCCGCTTCGGATGCCAGCCGCCGCGCATGCCACGCCGCCGCCAGCCCCGTGATCCCGCCGCCGACGATCGCCAGGCGCAGGGGCGCCGTCGCATCCACGGCTACACGACCTGCCCCTCTCCCAAACGTGGGAGAGGGGGTCGGGAGGTGAGGGACTTCGACGCCGCGTGCACGTGATCCACCAACCGCCGCACGACATCCGGCTCCGTCTGCGGCAGCACGCCGTGCCCCAGGTTGAAGATGTGCCCCGGCCGCCCCGCCGCCCGTGCCAGCACGTCGTCCGCCCGCGGCCGGACGACGTCCCAGCCGCCCAGCAGGGCGATCGGGTCGAGGTTGCCCTGGATCGCCCGGTCGCCGATCACCGCCCACGCTCGATCCAGGTCGACGCCCGTGTCGACGGACACGACGTCCGCGCCGCTCGAGGCGATGTCCGCCAGCAGGCCGGCGGTGCCGGTCCCGAAGTGAAGGATCGGCACGCCGGCCGGGCGGGCGATCTCGATGGCGCGCTTGGTGTACGGCAGGACGTGGGCGCGGTAGTCCGCCGGCGCGAGCGCGCCCACCCAGCTGTCGAAGAGCTGGAGCGCCTGCGCGCCCGCCGCGGCCTGCGCCAGCAGGTAGCGGCCGACGCGCTCGGCCAGCCGCCCCATCAGATCGTCCCAGGCGGCTGGTTCGCGGAACATCAGCCCCTTGGCGATCGCGTAGTGGCGCGACGAGCCGCCCTCCAACGCGTAGCACGCCAGCGTGAACGGCGCGCCCGAAAAGCCAATGAGCGGCACCCGTCCGTCCAGCTCGCGCCGCGCCAGGCGGATCGCCTCCAGCGTGAACCCGACGCTCTCCTCGATCGGCGCGTCGCCCAGCCGGGCGATGTCCTCGGCCGTGCGCGGCGGGTTGTGGATGATCGGGCCCTCGCCGCGGGCGAACGAGAGCTCGAGGCCCATGCCGGGCAGCAGCGTGAGGATGTCGGCAAAGATAATCGCGGCGTCCACATCGAAGGCGCGGATCGGCTGGAGCGTGACCTCAAGGGCCAGCTCGGGCGCGCGGATGATGTCCAGGATGCCGTAGCGCTCGCGCAGCGCGCGGTACTCCGGCATGTAGCGGCCGGCCTGGCGCATGAGCCAGATCGGCGTCGCGTCGACGGCCTCGCGGCGGCAGGCGCGCAGGAAGCGGTCGTTGGTTGCGGTCATCGCGTCAGTCCCCCGCCAGCCACGCCGCGGCCTCGAGCGCCCAGTACGTCAGGATGAAGTCCGCCCCGGCGCGCTTGATCGCCGTCAGCGTCTCGAGGGCGGTGGCGCGCTCGTCCAGCCAGCCGCGCGCGGCGGCGGCCTTGACCATCGCGTACTCGCCCGAGACGTTGTAGGCCGCGATGGGCGTGTCGTACGCCTCGCGCGCGGCGGCGATCACGTCCAGGTACGCCAGCGCGGGCTTGACCATCAGCATGTCCGCGCCTTCCTGGACGTCCAGCTCCATCTCGCGCAGCGCTTCGCGGCGGTTGGCCGGGTCCATCTGGTAGCCGCGGCGGTCGCCGAACTGCGGCGCGCTGTCCGCGGCCTCGCGGAACGGGCCGTAGAAGGCGGAGGCGTACTTCGCGGCGTAGGACAGGATGGCGACGTCCGGGTAGCCCGCGTCGTCCAGCGCCGCACGGATTGCGCCGACCATGCCGTCCATCATGCCGCTGGGCGCGACCACGTCCGCGCCCGCGGCGGCGTGGCTGACGGCGACGCGGCCGAGGATCGGCAGCGTCTCGTCGTTCAGGACGGACGGCCCGTGGCCGTGCGCGTCCAGCCCGAGGACGCCGCAGTGGCCGTGGTCCGTGTACTCGCACAGACAGACGTCCGTCATCACCACCAGGTCAGGCGCCAACCCCTTGATCGCCCGCACCGCCTGCTGGACGATGCCGTCCGCGGCGAAGTTCTCCTTGCCGACGGGGTCCTTCGCGGCCGGCAGCCCGAACAACAGCACGCCCGGCACCCCGGCCGTGACGACGGCGTCGATGATCTCCGGCAGCCGATCGATCGACCGATGCGCCTGGCCCGGCATCGACTCGATGCCCCGCACGACGCCCTCGCCGTGGACGACGAACAGGGGGTAGACGAAGTCCGCCGGCGTCAGCACGGTCTCGCGTACGAGCCGGCGCAGGCCGGGCAGGCGCCGCAAGCGGCGGGGGCGGTCGATCGGGGCGTCATCCATCGGCTGGGTGCTCACTCTGGTAGGTGCTCATTCGAAATCTCCTGTGTCCAACACCCCCACCACCGCCGCCGCCAGCCCCTCGCCCGACGGCTCCGCCGCCACGACCGCTACGCTCAGCCCCGCCGCCGCGACCGCCGCCGCCGTCGTCGGGCCGATGCACACGAGGGCGGCGCGGGCGAGGCCGCGTCGGGCGGCAGCGGACAGGCCGTCCACGAGGGCGCGCACGGCGCTCGGCGAGGCGAACGCCACCGCGTCGACGCCCTCGGCGAGCGCCGCGACGACGGCGGCCCGTGGCGGGATGGCCGTCGTGCGGTACGCCTCGACCGCGTCGACGGTCCAGCCGGCGGCGCGCAGGCCGTCCGGCAGTTCGGGGCGGGCGATGTCGGCGTGGGGGAAGAGGGCGTGGGGAGGGAAGTTCGTGCCGGTAGGATCGTCGGCAGGTTCGCCGGTCGGGGTGGTCGCGGTCGTCGAGGGGGTCGCGGTGGTTGAGGCTGGCGACGTGGGCGACGTGGGTGTCTCGGCGGTGTCGGCCGAGTCGGCGGTGTCGTCGATGTCGTCGCTGTCAGCCACATCAACGTCGGCGGCTGCATCGGGGTGCGCGATGAGGTCGGAGGCCAGATCGGCCGCCGTGCCGGCACCCACGCGGTCGACGGGCAACCCGGACTTGCGGCACGCCGCCACGGTGGCTCGGCCGACCGAGGCGATCCGCGGTCGGCCGTCGGCGGGCGGCGCCCAGCTGGGCCGCTCGACGACGGCGCGAACGGCTGTAGCGCTCGTGAAGACCAGCCAGTCGTAGTCGGCCAGCCGGCGCACGCAGCCGTCCAACGGGGTGTCCGCGTCGAGGGGCGCGAACGCGAACCGGATGCTGTCGCACGAGAGGACATCGGCGCCGAGGCCGCGGAGCTGCGCGGCGACGGCGTCGCTGGCGCCTTCGGCACGCGTGACGACGACACGCCGGCCGGCGAGCGGACGGGGCGGGCGGGCTCTGCGGTCGTGGATCATGGCGGCGATCCGGCGCGAATACGTATCACGCCGGCCGCCCGCGTTCGATTTCGGCCAGGATCGCGCCGGCGCCGCTGGCCATGAGCAGATCGGCCAGGATCGAGCCCGCCTCCGCCGGCGCTTGGGACGGCGCTCGCCAGCGCAGCCGCGCGGACTTGCTGCCGTCCGGCAGGCTGACGATGCCCACCAACGCGACCGTCTCGCCGTCCGTCACCGCGTGGATGCCGATCGGGGCGTGGCAGCCGCCGCCCAGGAGCGCGAGGCACGTGCGCTCGGCCGTGACGGCGTCGCCCGTCCAGGCGTCGTGCAGCGCGGCGACGCACGCGCCAGCTTCGAGATCGTCGTGGCGGACCTCGAGCGCCAGGGCGCCTTGGGCGGGGGCTGGGACCATGACGTCCGTGTCGAACGCCTCGGTGATCCGGCCCGCCAGCCCGAGGCGGCGCAGGCCGGCGGCGGCGAGGACGATGCCGTCCAGGTCGCCTTCGGCGACGCGGCCGAGGCGCGTGTCGACGTTGCCGCGGATCGGCTCGATGGACAGGGCGTGGTTGCGCCGCAGGAGCTGCGCCCGCCGCCGCGCGCTGCCGGTGCCGATGCGGGCGCCCGGCGGCATGTAGGTCATCACGCGGCCGTTCAAGCTGACCAGGCAATCGCGGGCGTCCTCGCGCTCCGGGACGGCGGCGATCCGCAGCCCGTCCGTCTGCGCGGTGGGCAGGTCCTTGTACGAGTGGACCGCGATGTCCGCCCGCCCGTCCAGGACGGCCCGCTGCACCTCGCCGACGAACACGCCCTGGCCGATCTCGGCCACCGAGCGGTCGGTGATGTCGTCGCCCTGGGTGCGGACGACCAGCGGCTCGACGACCACGCCGGGCCACGCGGCCCGCAGCGCATCGGCGACCTGGGTCGCCTGGGCTCGCGCCAGCGCGCTACCGCGCGTCGCGAGGACGAAGCGTTCGCGCATGGGTTCGTGCGGGTTCGGTGGGTAGGGTGGCGTGCGCCGGGTGGGCGGGGCGAAGGGCGGCGAGATCGTCGACGGCTTCGTCCGATCGACCGTCGTCGTCGATTGGTTCGTCGTCGTCCGCTGGCGTGTCGTGCAGGTCGAAGAGCGCGCGTAAGGTGGCGGCCAACTGCAGCGCCTCGGACGTGCCGGCGCTGGCCTTGAGGCGGGCGACGGGGGCGTGGAGCAGCTTGCCGACGAGGGCGACGGACAGCGCCTGGACCAGCTCGCGTTCGCGCGGGGCCAGGCCGTCCATCCGCCGGAGCTGGCGACCGAGCTCGTGCTGGCGGATCTCGTCCGCCCACCGCCGCAGCGCGGCGATCGTCGGGGTCACGTCCTGCGCCGCCAGCCACTGCCCGAACCGCTCCGCCTCGGCGTCGACGATGCGCTGGACGTGCGGGACGGCCGATGCGCGCTCCGCCAGGTTCGTGGCGACGACGCTCTGCAGGTCGTCGACGTCCAGAAGCCGGACGTTCGGCACGTCGCCCGCGGCCGGTTCGACGTCGCGCGGGACGGCGATGTCGACGATGACCAACGGCCGATCGGGCCGGGCCTCCATGGCCGCGCGCACGTCGGCCGCGGACAGGACGGCGTGCGGCGCGCTCGTCGAGGCGATGACGATGTCGGCGCGGCTGACGGTGTCGACGAGGTGGTCGAAGGTCACCGCGCAGCCGTTCCACTGTCGGGCCAGCTCCATCGCCCGCGCATAGCTGCGGTTCGTGACGACGATGTGGGTGGCGCCGTCCTTGCCGAAGGCGCGCGCGGCCAGGACCGCCATCTTGCCGGCGCCGATGACGGCGATGACGCGAGGGGATGTCGGGGAGGGGTCGAACCGGGGCGCCGCGGCGGCCTGCAGATCGACCAGCGCGCGGCCGGCCATCTCGACCGCGGCGGACGGCACGCTGGCGGCGCGGGCGTTGATCTCGGTGTCCACGCGCGCACGGCGGCCAGCGCGGACGGCGTGCTTGAAGAGGTTGCCGAGGACGAGATCGGCGCTGCCGGCGGCGCGGGCCTGGTCGGCGGCGGTGCGGACCTGGCCCAGGATCTGCGCTTCGCCGAGGATCATGCTGTCCAGCCCCGCGGCGACGCCCAGCAGGTGCGCGACGGCGTCGGCGCCGTCATGGCGGTACAGGTGCGGCGCGATGTCGGCGGGGTCGATGCCGGCGGCGGCGGCGAGGGCGTGGTGGAGGGCCGTCGCGAGGGACATGCGGCCGTAGCCCGACGCGTCGTCGTCGGCCGCGTCGGCCGCGTCGGCCGCGTCGGCCGCGTCCGGCGCGTACGCGTAGATCTCGGTGCGGTTGCACGTGGCCAGGACGACGGCTTCGCGGGCGGTTGCATGGGCCTGGTTCGGCTCATCCGTCCGCGACGGGTGCGTCAGCGCGCGCAACAGCGCCAGGCGTGCGGCATCGCCAAGGGCGACGCGCTCGCGTACGTCCAGGGGGGCGGTGTGATGGGAGATGCCTAGGCAGACGATGTCCATGCGGATCCGGACGGCGGGATTTGGGAGGCGGCGCGCTGGGGCGGGAGCCGGGGCATTATAGCCAATGGACCGCGACGGGTTGCCGGCCGGTCGGCCGGGGTGGTCGTAACAGGGTCCGAATGGGGGCGGGCGTCCGTCGTCTCCGCACGATCCCCGCCCCATCCGTCACGGTTGCGCCGCCACCCACTCCGCGCTGCCCGTGTACAGCGCATCGTCCGGCGCCAACTCGGCCGCCTTGGCGATGTCGGCGCGGGCGGCGGCGTCGCCGGGGGCGGCCAGCCAGGCGGACCAGCCGCGGAGGAAGAGGATGGCGGGGTGACTCAGGTCGAAGCGAGAGGTCCCGTCGACCACGGTGGGGCCGTAGACCAATGCCCTACCGGCCGCAGTGGCGATTCGCTCGGCAAGGGCAGGCACGTTGCCCTCGGCCGGGGTGCCGGATACCAGGGGTGAGTCAGGCGCGAAGAGTCGCTCGGGGGAGATGTCACGCAGCGGGGCGACGGCTGCGGGCCAGTCACCGACGAAAACGCGTTGCAGCAGCGGGTACGCGCTGTCGTCACCGGCGAGGGCCGAACGGGCCTCCGTGTTCGCTTGAATCACCATCAAATCGTCCATCAGGATCTCCCAACTGGGGCTTGCGATGACGGTGGCGGTGATGGGCCGAGGGTGGAAGAACTGCACGCGATATGGATCCTCCTGGATCGCTCCGTGGATAAACGCGTAGGCCGCATGCCAAAACCCGCCGCTCACCGCGTCGAGCGCCCGCTGGGCATCGGCCGCATTGTCGCCACCGCTCAGCGGCTGAAGCGTCACGCTCTCCAGCCGATCCCCCCGCCACTTCAGCACGTCGACGCTCGCCTCGCGCACGCCACAGGCGTAGCAGAACACGTAGGCGTCGGTGCGATCGAGGATCACCTCGCCGATGCCGTCGCCGTCCAGGTCTTCGACGCGTCCCACGCCTGGGAAGCCGTTGCCGGCGTGCGCCTCGAGCTTCAGCTTCGCGCCGTCGAACGACAGCACGCCGAACGAGCCGCCGTGCGCGCCGACGCCGCCGTCGATGGTCAGCCAGAGGTGCGTCGGCTCGATCGCGGCCTGGGCGACGCTCTCCGGGCCGAGGTAGTCGGGGCCGTAGTAGCCGTCGGGGTCCGGGGTCGCGGCGGTGTCGGCCGTGTCCGCGCCCAGTTCCATGCGGTCGATCACGTGCCAAGCGTCGCCGGGGCGGTTCAGGACCGCGACGACGTGGGGGCCGCCGGGGTCGTAGCCGCGCAGACCGGTCGTGTGCGCCACCCACAGCGGCTGGCCGAGGGTGGAGGTGACGGGGATGACGGCCACGGCGTCGAACGTGTCGGTCGTCGGGGCGGTCACGCCGAGCTCGGCGAGGGTGGGGGGGAGGACGCCGGGCGGGAGGGCGGCGGGCGGGAGGGCGGCGGTGCGGGTGGCGGTCAGGGGGACGGTCGTCGTCACGGCGTTCGCGGCGAGGGTCGGTGTGAGTGCGCTTGTGGCCATGCCGGAGGGTCCGGGCGACGCCTGGCCATCGGGTGTCGACGCGACGGGGGTGCAGGCAGTGGCGATGGCGGGGAGCAGGACGAGGAAGAGCGATAGGGACGCGGGACGGAGGGGATTCAGTGGGTTGCGGAGCATGGGGGGTGACCTT
>JBDTSC010000095.1:0-11211 GCA_039931375.1 Ardenticatenales bacterium | reverse complement strand
AAGGCAGGCGCGCGGTGGCGCGCAGCGCCACCCCCAGCGACGGCTTCAGCCGTTGTTCGTTGACGGTGCCTGTCAGCGATGTTTGCCACCCCGTTCGCCATCGGTGCCCCCAATCCTGTCGCGACCTTGTCGCGCCCACGCTTGTCGTCGGCGCCGTGCGCCAGTAGGCTCAGGCGCATGATCGACCCGCAGCTTCAGCTCGACATCGCCCGCACCGCCGACGAGCGCGCCGCCTCGTCCGACCCGCGCGCCGTGCTGCGCCGCGTCTTCGGCTTCGACGACTTCCGCGGCCAGCAGCGCGAGGTGATCGAGCACGTGCTGGCCGGCGGCGACGCGCTTGTCGTCATGCCGACGGGCAGCGGCAAGTCGTTGTGCTACCAGCTGCCGGCGCTCGTGCGGGACGGTCTGACCGTCGTCGTCAGCCCGCTGATCGCGCTGATGGCGGATCAGGTCACGGCGCTGCGTGGGCTCGGCGTGCGGGCCGCTGCGCTCAACTCGTCGCTCGATCTCAGCGCGCAGCGGGGCGTCGAGGCCGCGATGCGCGCCGGGCGGCTCGACCTCGTGTACGTCGCGCCCGAACGCCTGGTCACGGATGGGTTTCTGGACGTGCTAACGGGCGTGAAGGTCGGGCTGTTCGCGATCGACGAGGCGCACTGCGTGTCCCAATGGGGGCATGACTTCCGGCCGGAATACCTCAAGCTGGACGTGCTGACGGAGCGCTTTCCGGGCGTGCCGCGCATCGCGTTGACGGCCACGGCCGACGGGCCGACGCGGCGCGAGATCGTGCAGCGGTTGCGGCTGAGCGATGCCCGCGTGTTCCTGGCCGGCTTCGATCGGCCGAACATCCGCTACCGCGTCTGGCTGAAGGACGATCCGTTCAAGCAGCTGTTCGCGTGCCTGAAGCGCGAGCACGTCGCGGCCGACGGGAGCGTCGATACCGGCATCGTCTACTGCCTGTCCCGCAAGAAGGTCGAGCAGACCGCCGAGCGGCTGAGCGCTGCTGGCATCCCGGCGCTGCCGTACCACGCCGGCCTGGACGCGGATGTGCGCGCGCTCCACCAGCGCCGCTTCACGCACGACGAGGTGCCCGTCGTGGTCGCGACGGTGGCGTTCGGCATGGGCATCGACAAGCCGGACGTACGCTTTGTCTTTCACGTCGATCCGCCCAAGAGCCTCGAGGCCTACTACCAGGAGACGGGGCGGGCGGGTCGCGACGGCTTGCCAGCAACGGCCACGATGTTGTACGGCATGGCCGACATCGCCCGCCTGCGCTCGATGATCAGCGACGGCGAGGCCGACGAGGCGCGCCAGCGGGTGGAGCACCACAAGCTGAACGCCCTTTTGGGCTTCTGCGAGACGACGCGCTGCCGCCGCCAAGTGCTCCTCGAGTACTTCGGCGACGCGCTGGCCGAGCCGTGCGGCAACTGCGACACGTGCCTGGAGCCCGTCGACAGCTGGGACGGCACGGTCGCGGCCCAGAAGGCGATGTCCGCCATCCTGCGCACCGGCCAGCGCTTCGGCCAGGGGCACGTTGTCGATGTGCTGCGCGGCGAGCGCACGGAGAAGGTCGAGCGCTTCGGCCACGAGGCGCTGCCGACGTTCGGCGTCGGCGCAGACCTGGACATCCGCTCGTGGGCGTCCGTCATGCGCCAGCTCGTCGCGGGCGGCTGGGTCAGCGTGGACGTCGAGGGCCACGGCAGCCTGCGCCTGACCGACAGCGCGGCGCCCGTGCTGCGCGGCCAACAGCCGGTGACGCTGCGGCGCGACCCGGCCCCGCCCGTCGGCGGGTCGCGGCGCAACCGCACGGCGGAGCGGTCGCGATCCCGCGGCACCGGCGGCGCCGGATCGCTGTTCGACGACGACATCGACGCCCAGGCGGACCCCAAGCTCTTCGAGGCGCTGCGCGCGTGCCGCCTGGCGCTGGCCCGCGAGCAGGCCGTGCCCCCATACGTGATCTTCCACGACAAGACGCTGCTGGCGATGGCCGCCCGCCGCCCGACGACGACGGCGGCGCTCGGCGGCCTGTCCGGCGTCGGCGAGGTGAAGCTGGAGCGGTATGGGGAGGCGTTTTTGGACGTGATCCGCGCGCACGTCGACGGCGGTATCGACGCGTCCACGGCCGACGCTCTGTTCGACGACAGCGTCTGATGCGCCGACGGTGATCGTCGCCTCCCTGCGCCGTCGTCTTGACGCGCGGCCCGGCGTCACGAGCGCTGCGTTGCGGACCACGCGTGTCTGGATCGGCGTCGCGCTCCTATTTCCCCTGTCCTTCACGTGGCTCTACTTCGTGGCGCTGGCCGACGCGCCCGCACCGTGGCCGCAGCTGGTCTACGGGCTCGGCAAGGCGATCCAGTTCGCGCCGGCGCTCCTGTGGCTGGCGGTCGTCCGCCCCGATCTCCTTCGGCCGCGCACCGCCGGCAGCGGCGACCTCGCGATCGGCGTGGCGTTCGGCGCGCTCGCAGCGGCGGGGATGGCGGTGCTTTACACCGGATGGCCATTCGACCTGCTCGGCGCCGACGGCCTCGCGGCCTTCCGCGCCTCAATGGCCCATAAGGCGGCGGCGCTGCACATCGCGACGCCCGTGCGCTTCGCCATCCTCGGCGCCTTCTACGCCCTGGTCCACAGCGGCCTCGAGGAAGCCTACTGGCGCGGCCTCGTCTTCACCGCCCTGCGCGCCCGCACGACGGCGGCCGTGACGATCGCCGTCACGAGCGTCGCCTTCGCCCTCCACCACGTCGTGCTGCTGACGACGCTCATGCCCGGCCGACTGCCGCTCGCGCTGTTCCTGTCGCTCTGCGTCGGGGTCGGCGGCGCGGCGTGGGGCGTTCAGCGGTCGCGGAGCGGTTCGCTTCTGGGGGCGTGGCTCGGGCATGCGGTGGTGGATGCGGCGATCTTTGGGGTGGGCTGGTTGGTGCTGTTCGGGGGAGGCGGGGGGTGATGGGCCGGACGACGTCGCGAGCGGCAATTGTCATTGTCTGTACATGCGTCGCCGCCGGCTGCGCGCCGGCCACCGCCACACCGCGCCCGATCATATGGTCGTCGCCGTCCCCGTCTGCAACACCCGCGCCAAGTACGACGCCCACGCCTTGGCCGACAAAGACAGCGATTCCGACGGTCGACCCCGCGGTACCGCTGCCGGTGGCCATGACGTTGAACGAAGCGCGGGTGGAGGTGATGTCGTGGCTCGATCCGGGGCATCATCCGCGGATCGTGTCGGCGGATTTTGTGGCGGGGGCGATGGTGGCGGCAGAGCGCAACGGCGACCGAAGCTATGTGTTGGATCAGTATGGCGGCGTCTATGAACAGCGCTGGCTTTCGGAAGGGTTTCCGACAACCCTCGTTCGCATAGTGGCGGAAACGGACATCCTCGAGCAGCTCGTCCTCCCGCAGCCGTTTGAGGTGTACGGCAAAGCCGACAAGTATCGGTCCGACGCCGACGGCGTACCACGATCCCGACTGTTCGCCCTCTTCGACGCACTGTCCGGCGCTCGCGTCGTGGCCTCGCGCATTCGGGACGATGGCATTGAGCCGATGACCGCGATGACCGCGCTGGCCGCCCCGACGCTCGCCCGCCCAGTCGCCGTAACCGCGATGTCTGCCAGACCGACCGCGCTTCGTCGTGACAGCATCCCGACTTCCGCTCCGTCCGGAGTGCCTACTCCAATCGGATCGCTCGTCGACGCCGAGCATGTGCCGCCTGCGATGCACGGAGTCCTGACCGCATACCCCCTACTTCCCGGCAGCACGTGGACCTGGGAGGTAACGACGTGGGACGCCTACGTGAGCTGGACCCGAAGCAGGATCACCGAGGTGGTACTCACGGCATGGCAGCTGGACCCGAGGCATGTCGTCGCCCGGTCGGTGACATCGCGCAAGGCGACCTTCGGCGCCGACCGGATCGATGCGCAGGCCTCGTCCGCCGAGGTCTGGCGGGTCATAGACGCGGACGGTGTTGTGGCCCCGTACCCGCCGGTCTCAACAGGCGAGTTCGCCCATACCATCGGCGCGGAAACGTATAAGGTCGCGCATCAGTTGGGCCTGCCTCTGGAACCGCTCGTCAACCCGCATCTGTCGACAGACTGGAGCTGGCCCATGACGGGTGGTTCGCCGCGCCGCATCAACGTCACGACATCCGCCGGACGATTCGAGAACTGCGGCGCATTCGAAGTGATCGGCGGTGCGGCGTGGGGTTCCGTGCGCGCGATCTGTTCTGGAGTTGGATACGTGGAGACGGATTCGTGGGTGTTCAATAGCATCATGGCGCAACAGTCCGTGATGCAACTCTCGGCCTTCCACGTTGTGTTGCCGCGGTGACCGTATTAGGGCGCGTGGATTCGTTGCCATGGGCGGCGGTGTGCCGGCGACCCGCGGGCCGTCGCCCACACCGCCGGTGACTGGATGAACGCCTGCGTACCGTCAGTTTCCCATCCTCGACTATGGCGCGCCGCACGGACACGGCAGCGCGCCATCCGGAGGTCCGGCATTGCGCGACTGTGATATCATCCGCGGGTATGAATGATACCACCACGGTCGATCCATCGGCATCCGGCCGGTTCCTGCTGCGGCTCGACGCGCAGCTCCATGCCGCGCTGCGCGCCGAGGCTGCGGCGGAGAAGGTATCGCTGAACGAACTCTGCGCACGCACGCTCGCGGCATATGCGTTCGACGGCAAGCCCGACGACCTGCGCGCGGTCGTCGATCACGCCGCCGCGCTGTACGGCGACACGCTCGTCGGGATCGTGGCCTTCGGCTCGTGGGCGCGCGGTGAGGCGGCCGACGGGTCGGACGTGGACGTGCTCATCGTCCTCGCTCCCGGCAAAGCGATCACGCGCGATCTCTACCGTCGCTGGGACGCGGCGCCGCTGACCCTGGACGAGCGCACCGTCGACCCACATCTCGTGGCCCTTCCAGAGCGCGCGGCCCCCGTCTCGGCCGTGTGGGCCGAGGTCGCTCGCGACGGGCTCATCCTCCACGACCGCGACCATCGGTTAGCCCGCCATCTGGGCGCCGTTCGCCGGGTGCTCCTCGCCGGCACGCGACGTCGCGGCACGATCCACGGCCAGCCCTACTGGGCGGAGGTTACGCGCGAGGGATCCCATGCGGAACCGTGACCTGGCGATCGACTACGTTCGACGCTGCAAGGCTCGTCTCGCGGCGATCGACACGCTCTTCGAGCAGGAGAGCTGGCCCGACGTTGTGCGCGAGTCGCAAGAGGTCGTGGAACTCGCGCTGAAGGCCTGCCTGCGCCACTTTGGGATCGAAGCGCCGCGAATTCATGACGTCTCCGAGGTGCTCGTTGCCGAGTCCGATCACCTCCCGCCCTCGCTGCGGACCGTGGTCCCCGACCTCGCGACGATCTCGCGAAGCCTGCGGCGCGATCGCGAGCTAGCCTTCTGCGGCGCCGAGGACCTGACGCCGCTGGACTTTTACTCACGGGCGGACGCGGAAGTTGCCCGCGACGGCGCACGGCGCGTTGTCCAGGCCGTGGCGGATCACGTGAAGTAACAGCGGGCCGAAGCGGGCGGTGGTGTGGCGCGAGCTAAGACGACCGCGCCGCCTACCGCCCCGCGCCCAGCCCACGTGCCAGCGCCCGCCCGGCGGCGCCCATCGGCCACACCGCCCCGCCCGGACAAGGCAACGTCCCCGCGATCCCCGCGTACACCCCCTCGAGATCCGCCCCCGTCGGCGCCTCCCGATAGAGCGCCGCGGACGTCGCCACCGCCCGCAACAGGACGCGGTCGATGTCGTCGCCGAGGCCGATCGCGAAGATCTTGCGGCCATCCTTCGCCCGACCGGCGGCGGCCAGGACGGCGTCGTCCGTCGTGCTGGCGCGGCCGTCCGTCAAGAGGACGATGATCCGCTGGCGGGCCGGGTCCGCGCTCGAGGGCAGCGCGGCGGCCGCGGCGTCGAGGGCCAGGTCGATGCGCGTGCCGTCCGCCGTTTGGATGCCGTCGATCGCGCCGCTCAGCAGCGCCGCATCGGCCGACAGGTCGGCGGCGACGACGACGCCCGTGTTGAACGCGATGATCGCCGCCCGATCGCCATCCTTCAGCAGGCCCACGAACGCCCGCGCTGCCGCCTTGGCCGCGTCGATCTTGGCCACGCCGCCGCTCAGCTCGCGCATGCTGGTCGAGGCGTCGATGACGAGCGCCACGTCCGAGCGGATGCCCTTGGGCAGGCAGACGCCGCGTGCGACGACGGGCAGGTAGATCGTGCCCGGCCGCGACGGCGTCGTCGCCGTGGCGGTCGGCGCTTCGGTGGGCGTCGGCGTGTCGCTCGGGGCGGGCGTCGGGCTGATCGCGGGCGTGTCGCTCGGAACGGGCGTCGGCGGCACGGGCGTGGCGGTTGCGGTGGGCGGCGCGCACGGGCCGGACACGTCCAGCGAGTCGGCCGGCACGGCCACGGGCGCGGCCTCGCGGCCGGTCGAATCGACGAGGACGGCGCTGCTGTCCGCCGTGCGGTTCGCGGTCTGGCCGACGGCCGTCGACGAGACGCGGTAGGTGGCGGTGAGCACGGCGCCGGGGGCAATGTTCGCCCAGCTGAACGCCAGCTGCTGGCCGGCGACGGCCGGCGGCGGGTTCGCGGAGCCGGGCACGAGCCGCAGGACCGGCGGCAGGACGTCCTTGAGGTTCACCGAGGCGACGGTCACGCCGCGGCCCGCGTCCTGCATGTCGCGCACGGTCGTGGGCAAGCGGCCTGCTGGCGCCTTGAAAGAGAGGGTTTGCGGGTTGGCCATCGCCCGATAGTCCTGACAGCGCGCGCGGGCGCCGCTCTCGTAGCAGACCGTGGCCACCGAGACCCCTTGCGCCGAGGCGGCGCCGGACGCCCGCTGCGCGGAGCCGGGGCACGATGGGACGCTCGGGTCGCAACCGTCGCCGTACAGGATCACGATCTCGATCGCCCCGAGCGGCTTGCCCGTGACGGGGTCGTTGCGGACCTTCTCGAACATCTTGACCGCTTCGTCGATCGCCAGCGGCGGGTTCTCGCCCAGGTCGCCAGCGTCGTACTTCACGCCGTTCACGCCGCCCTGCGCCTTGCTGGCCTGGTTCGTCCAATCGCTCTCGACGCGGATCTTGAAGCCGTGGGAGATCACGGCGACCATCGTGCCCGGGATCGTCCAGTCCAGCTGGCTGAGGACGTCGCGCGCGCTCTTGCGGACATCCGGCAGGAGCGGCTCGATGGACTGCGAGCGGTCCACCGCGATGACCAGGTGGATCGGCCGCGCCGCGGGGCACGTGATGCCGATCGTGACGGTCACCTGTGACGTCTCGCAGCTGCGGATCGCCGCGGGCGCCAGCGCGTGGCCGATGACGGCCGAGCAGGCGGACGGCGGCAGGCCGCTGCCCTGCGCCAACCCCGCGGCCCGTACGGCCTGCGGTGCGCCCAGCCGCACGGCGACGAGCGCGGCGGCGGCGGCAAGGGTCGTCAGCACGGCGACGGCGGCGGCGCGTGAGCGGGCGGAGCGGGGCGTCATCGCGAACTCCTGCGGCGTCTGGTCCTCGCGGTCGGCCGGATCGGGCCGACGCACCCCTCACATCCGGTGCGCGGGGCGCATTGTAGCGCGCCGCGGCGGCAAGGCGAGGGCGGACGGTTAACGGTGCAGGCAGCGCCGGTTAAGCGCGCTTGATCGTCCCGCTCACGGGCACGGGATCACCCCCGCCACCGTCCGATACACCCGCGCCAGATCCTCCGCCCCCGGCGCCTGATAGAACAGCCGCGACGACGTCGCGACGATCTTCAGGAGGTCCGGATCGACGTCCGGCCCGAGCCCGACCGTGAAGAGCGTCGTCCCGGCGCGCTTCACGGCGTCCGCGGCGGCGATCACCCGGCCGACGCTCGAGCGCGTCGGCTGACCATCCGTCATGAGGATTACGACGCCGCGCGCCTCCGATCGGCGGCTCCCGCCGCGCAGCTCGAGCCGCGCCGCGTCCAGGCCGGCGTCGATGCGAGTGCCCTGCGCGAGGGGCAGGTTGACGAGCGCGCCGCGTAACGCGGCGCCATCGCCCGTCAGCCCGACGCGCAGCGTGGCCGTGTCGTTGAACGTGATGATCGACACGTGATCGTGCGAGAGGTCCATCAGGTCCAGGAAGCTCTCCGCCGCCCGGCGGGCCGCCTCGATCTTCTCGATCCCGCCCAGGCTGGTCGGCACCGCCATCGACGTCGAGGTGTCGATGACCAGGACGATGTCGGCGATCCGCATGCCCGGCTTGCAGCGGTTCAGGACGGTGTACGGCAGATAGATGTCCCGCGGCTCCGGCGTGTTCGTCGGCGTCGGCGTCACGCTCGGGGTGGGCGTGATCGTGGGCGTCGCGGTGGGCGTCGCCGTCGCGGTCGGTGGGACGGTCGGCGTTTCCGTCGGCGTCGGCGTGTCGGTCGGGGACGGCGTCGCGCTCGGGGTGTCGGACGCGATCGGCGTCGGGACGATCACGCGGATGCTGGGCACCGGGAAGACCGCCTGGCCCTGTTGGCCGGTGCCGTCCGTATGGTGGGTGCGCGCGTCGACGTTCGTCGGGAACGTGCCGCCGCTGCGCGGGATCGCATGGTACAGGAGCCGCGTGCCCGGCTGGTTCACTTGGCCGAGCCGCCACGTGAGCGTGCGGGTCGAGTCGTCCCACTCCGGCTCCGTCGGCCGGCCCGAGCCGACCACATAGTCGACGTTCGGCGGCAGGACGTCCGTCACGACCGCGTCCTGAAACAACGGCACGCCGCCGATCTGCCCGGCGATCCGGTTGAAGATGCCGCCCAACTCCGCCTCGGTCGGGCTGGCGTAGTAGTCGTCCGGCCCGGTCGCGATGCGCTTGAGCGTGTCGACGTCGACGCTGGAACCGAGGCCGATCGTGAAGACGCGGATCTGAAGCCGGCGGGCCTCGGCGATGACGCCGTTGATCTGGCTCAGGTCGTTGAGGCTGCTCGTGTGGATCCCGTCCGAGAGCATGACGATGACCGGCTGGACGCCCGGGCGCACCGAGGCGGTGACGGTCTTGATCGCCTCGTCCAAGCCGGCGACGAGGTTCGTGCCGCCGCCGGCCTGGATCCCGGCCACCGCCCGGATGGCCGTCTGGCGATCGCTGGTCAGGTTCTGCACCCGCGATGCGTCCGTGCTGAACGACACGACGCCGATGCGCGAGCCGGCGCCGGAGCCGACGATGAACGTGGCCGCCGCGTCACGGGCCGCCTGCAGCTTGCTGCCCAGCATCGAGCCCGAGCTGTCCAACGACAGCGCGATGTCCGCCTCCGGCGGCGGCTGGGCGCACGCGCCGTCGATGACCAGCTGGATCTCGATCTCCTGCCCGAGCTGGATCTCTGACGGCTGCGCGGCCTTGCTGGTCAGCAGCGAGCAGCCGCCGTTGGTGAGGTTCGGCAGCGGGTCGGACCCCTCGTTCAGCGCATACACGCGGACCACGTTGCCCCGTTCGCCGATGTACGTCACGTACAGCCGCCCCTGGCCGTCGATCGCCAGATCCGTCGGGAGAAGGTCGATGCTGCCGACCGGGCGGGCGATCGCCAGCGATCCGTCCGCGTGCCAGCCGAAGACCCAGCCGCTGCGCGTCAGGACGTACGCGCCGCCGTCCGGCCCGGCCGCCACGCGCTGCGCGCCGGCCAGGACCGGCACGGTCCGCAGAAACGTCCCGTCGCGGGCGTACACGACCAGCGACGCCGTGCTCCGATCGACCAGATAGACGTTGTCCGGCGTGAGGGCGATGTCGAACGCGGCGGTGAACGCGGTGGTGTCGATGCGAAACGACCCGACGGCGGCGAGCGCGCGGTCCAGGATGAAGACGCGCTGGCCGAGCGAGTCCAGCACCGCCACCTGATCGCCGTTCGCGCTGATCGCGGTGACCCAAGCCCCGTTCGGCGGCTTCCATTCGTCCGCCCAGCCGCCGTCGGCGCCCAGGCGGCGGACGACGCCCGTTTCCCAGAGCACGTACGGATCGTCCCCGATCATCGCGACGTCCAGCGGCGGCGTCAGCTCGTCCGGAGCGAGCGGTGCGCCAGGGGGTATCGGCGTGCCGAGGACGGGCAGGAAGCTCGGGTCGAACGGTACATCGCGTTCCGGTGCGCCGCCGAGCCCCCACACCTGCACGCGCGGCGCCACGTCGCCGATGATCGCCTTGTTGCCGACGGCGATCCGCTTGGGCTGGATGAGCAGGCCGAACGTCAGCCGGCTCTGGAGCTCGAACAGCCCAAGGTCCGGGATGCGGACCAGCCCGTCCGGCGCCACCGCCGCGAACGCCACACGCTGGCTGGCGATCTCGATGTCGCTGACGTCGCCGAATGCGAGGCGCCCGACGATCTGCTGCGTCACGCCGTCGCCCAGGATCAGCCCGAACTGCGGCGCGCCGAGGAGGAATCGGGCCGTGTTGCCCTGCAGGGAAAGCAGACCGCCGACGCGGATGCCGGGCAGCGCGTACTGCGCGAGGGCGGTGTTCGAGCTGGCCGCGACGTAGTACAAGCGTCCAGCCGGCGGGTCCGCCAGGTCGAACACCGGGATCGGTCCGTTCGGCCCCTGCGAGTCGCCGCGGTACATCAGCCCTTCCGGCGCGGTGACGCGGTTCTGGATCGCCATCACGCGCGTCCGCGTGCCGTCCGGCTGATAGCCGACCACCTGCCGATCGCCGCGGGCGACGACGAAGATCTCGTCGCGCACGACCTCGAGGCCCTGCGGGTCGGCGACGGGCCAGCTGCCCTGCGGTACGTCGTTGCTGGTGACGACCTGGACGCGGTTGTTGCCCGTATCGGCCACGGCCAGACGCCCGTCGGCCAGGAAGTCGACGTCGCGCGGCTGGCGGAACTGGCCGGCCTGGCTGCCCGCGGAGCCGACGGTCTTCAGGAACACGCCGTTGCGGTCGTAGAGGCGGATCGTGCCCGACGTGACGTCCGTCACGGCCAGTTGCCCGACCGTGCTGTGGCGCCCGATCCCGCCCGCGACGTGCCCCGCCGGCCATTCGAGCCGGTCGTACAGCGTGACGCCCTGGCTTTGCCACTCGGCCAACAGGTCGGCGCCCGGCGGGTCGGCCTGGGCGCGGACGGCCGATGGGCGGGCGGGGCCGGGCGCCAGCGCGAGGAACGCGGGCAGGCCCAGAGCGGCCAGCGCGGCGAGGGCGACGCGGCGGGTTCGGATGGGGGTTGGAAGGGGAGTCACGTGCGGGCGCCTCCGGCGCATACATCCGACGTCGCTTGCGGCCGCACGGATACGACGGTGGAGCGAAG
>JBDTSC010000094.1:0-11227 GCA_039931375.1 Ardenticatenales bacterium | reverse complement strand
ACAATGAAATTCCTGATCGCATCTCTGCTGCTAATTCCCTCTGCTTTCGCCCAACTGCCATCCCTTCCTTGTGTCCCGCCTCCGATCACGCCGGACTTGATCCGACGCGATCCCCCCGCAAAACACCGCCTGCGCCCCTCACTTCAAGGCGCGGGAAGACCACTCCCGCGCCCTCACCCCCCCGTGAATCGGCTCGCCGCCCGCACGAGCGCGGCCGTCACGGCCGGCATGCGGAACACCTGCTCGAGCTCGTCCGCCAGCCACGGCCATCGTTCGACGACCATTTGCCGCCGCTGGCGCACCGTCTCGAGATCGGGCGCCGCCGCCGCGAGCTCGATGCGCAGCGCCTCGAGCGCGCTGATGATCTCAGACCGCTCCGCCTGCCCGACCGCCAGCTGACGGTTCACGAGCACCTGCAGGCCGGTGAACACCTCCTCCAGCGACGCCTCCCGCACCTCGGCGGCGGGGGCGTTCGCGCCTGCCTGGGGCGCCTGCATCGCCTGGCCCATCATCTGCGCCAGGATCGCGCCCATCCCCGCTCCGGCGCCAAGGCCCATGCCGGTGGCAGCCGCGTCGCCGGCCCCGCCGGCACCGCCGCCGGCCCCGAGCATGCGGGCCGCCTTGAACTTCATGTAGGCGTTCATGTCGCCGATCGCGCCCATCGCGGCGCGTTCGTCGATCGCCTTTTGCGTCTCCTCCGTGGTGGAGATGCTCGTGATGTAGATCTGCTTCAGGGTGATCCCGACCGCCTGGAACGCGTCGCGCAGCCGCGCGGCGAGGCCGGCGGACAGCTCGTCGAACTTCGAGGGCAGGTCGAACAGGCCGATGTGGCTTTCCCCGAGCAGATCGCTCAGGCGCGCGACCGTGATGCCGCGCAGGTAGCCGGCGATGTCGCCGGTTGTGTACAAGCCCTGCCCGGCGACGATCTTGTTGACGAACAGCCCCGCGTCGTCGATCTCGATCGCCATCGTCCCGAACGCGCGCAGCCGGGCGACGCCGAGGTCCGGATCGCGCAGCGCCACCGGCTGCGTCGTGCCCCACTTCACGTCCAGGAAGGCGCGGTGCGAGACGAAGTACACCTCCGTGCGGAACGGGCTCTTGCCGCCGAAGGGGATGCCCATCAGCCCGGTCAAGAGCGGGATGTTCTCCGTGGAGAGCGTGTAGCGGCCGGCGCTGAACGTGTCCTGCGCCAGGCCGTTGTGGAAGAACACCGCCGTCTGGAATTCACGCACCACGAGCTGCGAGCCCAGTCGGAACTCGCCCGATCCCCATTCGGGCACCCGGTGCACCATCTCGTTCGGGCCGGGGTTGTCCCATTCGATCAGATCAAGAATGGCCATGTTCGCTCTCCAATGCCTGTGGTTCAGTTCACTGCGGGTCAGTTCACGATAGGTCAGTTCTCGACGTCGATGCCGACGCCGCGCCATGCGGACGCGGCGGCCGATCCTTCCTCCCCCCGCGCCAGCCACAACCAGCCCCCGGCGTCGCCCCGCAGGAGCCAGCGCTCCACGGCCACGCGGCGGCGGCCGAGCGAGCCGTGCAGCTCGCCCGCCCCGTCGTCGTGGAACCGCAGCTGGAAGCCGTCGTCGGCCGTCGTCAGCGTCGCGGGCGGTGGAACGCTCAGCGCGACGCCGTCCGCCGCCTCGAACGCGACCCGCTCGCGATCGGCCGGATCGACGCCCTGCTCCCACACCACCACGCCGTTGTCCAGCAACGCGGCGACGTCGCCGCGTGCATAGCGCATCACCTCGAGCGCCCGCCGCGGCTGCCCGTCGCTGACGACGGTCTCGAACGGCAACATCGCAGCGAGCCCCGTCGGCATCGACCGCGCCGTCCACGCCGCGGCCGTCTGCGCATCACGGCGGGCATCGCACCGCGCGCGAAGCTCACTGAGCGTGGCATCCGACGCGTCCGCGACCGCGTCGTCGTCCGCGCCCTCCGCCGTGGCCGCCAGCTCGAACGCCAGCGCGGCCGAACGGGCGTCGTCGGCCACCAGCCACTCCGCCGCGCCGAGCGGCAGCGCCGCTGCGTCGAACCACGCGCCCGGGCGCAGCGGAAGGCTCAGCCGGTCGAGCAGCCACTGCAGCTGGCCCTGCACCGTCTCGAGCTGCGCCGCGTTCGCCAGCCGGCCGCCGTCCGCGTCCCGGCGCTGGCGGGCGGTCAAGGCGGCGCGGGCGGCGCGGCTGAGGTCGACCAACGCGGCGCGTGCGGCGCGATCCGTGGCGCGGCGGTGGGTGGGATCCGCATAGCTGGCCACCGTCGACGTCGCCGGAAGCGCCGCTCGGTCGGCTCGTCCGATCGGCGACGCACCCGGCTCCACACCGTGCCCGGCCTGCGCGGACGTCGACCACGGCGTTCTCACGGGCGCGGGTCGCCGTCGATCGGCACCGTGCCCTCGATCGCCGGCGGCGCGAAGCCGTCCGACGCATCGTCCGGCGGCGTGTCGACTGCAGACGGCGCGTCAGTCCCGGCCGGCGGAGGCGCGACGCCGTGGATGGACGATGCGCCCTCGCCGACGGCCAGGAAGATCTCGGTGCCGCAGTACGGGCATTGGAACACGCCGCGTCCGGCCAACTCGATCGTGCCGCCGCAGTTCGGGCACGGCTGGACGCCGGCGGCGGCCTCGCGGGCGTACAGAACGCCCTCGTTCCAGTTCACGAACCCCGAGAACAGGCCGCGGCCGACGGCGTCCAAGAGCACGGCGCGCACCTGTTCGCGCGGCAGCTGAAGTTCTGTCACCGCCTCGCCGATCGTGACCTTGCCCTTGGTCAGGACGAGGTCGAGCAGCCGGCGCGTCTTGGCCGACCGCGCTGCGGCGACCGCATCGCTGCGGCCGCGCGTCACCAACAGGACGGCCATCCCGGCCAGCGGCAAGCTGACCAGCGTGGCCAGCATGATGCCGAGCGCGAACCCGCCGCCCGTCAGCGTCCCGTCGCCGCGCGCGCCGAACAGCCACGCGACGGCCGTCAGAAACAGGGCGATCGCCGCCCCGCCGATCACCAAGCCCAGCACCCGTGCGTTGCCCATCATCCGAAGCCACCTCCTCCGCCGCCGCCGCCGCCTCCGCCGCCGCTGAAGCCGCCGCCGCTGAACCCGCCACCGCCCGACCAGCCGCCGAACGAGGATCCCGAATCGCCCTTGGGCGCCGGGGTGCTGCCGAGCACGACCGCGGCGCTGGACAGCATGGACGACAGGTTGCCGGACAGCGCTGAGAGCCCGCCGCCGAGCCGATCGCTCGTGCCCTGCAGGCTCGGGATGCCGCCGCCCGATCCTCCCGTCGGCGCGCCCGCGCCGCCGCCCATGCCGCCGACGCCGCCGGCGCCGCCACCGTCCGGGAACGGGCGCGCCCCTCGACCGTAGTCGATCCACGGCCGGCCGTAGCCCGGATGGGGCGCCGGCACGTACCACGGCGGCACGTCCGCGTCGACGCGAGCGAACGCGTCGATCCAGTGGCGATCCAGCCCGAAGGCGATCGCGTACGGCAAGTAGCGGTCGAACAGTTCGCCCGCTTTGGCGATGTCCGGCTGCTTGTCGATATCGGCGAGCCACTGCCGGAACGCCCGCCACTTGGCCGCCTCCTGCGCCCCGGCCGCCGTCTTGCGCGGCATCGCCCCGGCGGCGATCATGGCCGTGACGCTGACGATGAGCAGGGCGAGGGGCAGGCAGAAGGCGAACGGGACGAGCGACGCGAACAGGATCGTCGCAACGAACAGCGCGACGCTGAGACCGATGCCGACGCCGCCGAGAAGGCGGTAATGGCTGCGCGTCGCGTCCGGCCGCGCCTCGAACAGGCCGTCCTGGACGACGCCGGCGTACAGATCGTCGTACAGCTTGGGCAGCGTGGCGTAGAACGAGTCCTTCAGGTCGGACAACTTGCGCGTTTCCGCGTTGCCGAACACCGCCTTGAGCAGGCGCGTCTCGAAAGCGGACAGTTCGCGCGGCCCCGGCGAATCCGCCGCCGGCGTTGTGCGTTCGAGCGAGACGTCGCGCCGGACGCCCATGCCCAGGAAGCCGCCGTCCGCCGTCTCCACCATCCGCAGCTCGCCCCGCCGCCCGAGATCCACGAGCGTCGCCAGCACGTCGCGCAGCTCCGCCTTCTCGTCGATGAGCGTGCCGACGAGGCCGGGCGCGAGCGCGCTCGGCGGCTCCGCCAGGTAATCGACCCCGAGTTCGAACGCGGGGTCGCGGCCGCGGCTGTACCAGACCCAGTACACCCCGAACAGCCCGCTGGCCAGCGCGACGAAGCTGAGCAGCGCGATGACCAGGTTGAACAGCGCCAGCCAGCCCACCGAGTCCGACGGGGCGGCCGTGCCGTCCATCGACGGCGCGCCGCCGGACGACGCGGCGTCCATCTGCGCCTGCTCGTCCACGCGGCTGGCGTCGAGTTGCTGTTGGAACGCGGACGGCGTCACCTGGACATAGCCGTGCGGCCACTGCCCGCGCACCTCGACGGATGCGCCCTGTTCGACCGCTTCCACCCGCACGCGCAGGATGTGATCGGACACGCGGTCGGCGGGCACGAGCGACCATGCGGCGCCCTCGCGCGGCTGGATGTAGCCGCTGCCCTGCGCCCAGCCCGACACGGCGTCCGGCAGCTCGACGGTGATGACGGCGCTGTCGACGAGCGGCCGGTCGGGCCGGATCACGGTCCACCACAGCTGATCGCCGTCCGGATAGGATCGCAGCGCCCCCGTCACCGTGTAGTCCACGATGAAGCGGCTCGCGTGCGGGCCTTGGACGCCCTCGAACCACCATTGGACGCGCGTGATGTCGTTGCCGCGCGCCGTCACGGAAAACGTGTTCGGCGCGCCGTCGCCTTCGGTGAACGGCTGCCCCGGCGCGTCGACGCGCGCGCCGACGATCGCCTTGGCGCCGCGGCTCGAAAGGTCCACGTAGCCCGTTGTGAACGATCCCTCGTCGAACGACACGGTCAGGTCCTCGACGACGCGCAGGTTGCCGTCCGGCTGGATCGTCACATCGACCGCGTACGTTTGGTAGTGTGCGCGCTTGCTCTGCGCCGCCGCGCCCCCCGCCCCGACGGCCCACACGCCGACCATGGCCACGACGATCGCGACCACCCCGCGCGCCCTCCCCGAGGACCGCCGAGCCCCAGCACGGCTCCTACGAACTCCGTTCACCAACGCCTCGCTCCAAGCTGCATGCCGCCGCCCCATCCGCCACCCCTCGCCCTTGTCGTCCATCGGCTGTCCATCGCCCGTCCTCTACGCACCACGACCCTCCCGGTTGCGCCGCGCCCGAACGATCACGATGTCCGCCGGCCGCCGCCGCGATCGATCCCCCCGGTTGACGGCGCGAGCGCACGCGAGTGCGGCGCGGCGCGGCAGGAAGCGATAGAGCACCGGCAGGTGCACAAGGTAGGTCGCGTCGACCGCGTAGCCCATCGCCCCGAGCGGCCGGATCAGCGCGTCCGGATCGAGCGGCCGCTCGTCCGGCGTGCCGGGCGAGTGCAGCGTGTTGCCGGTCCGCAGCGCCCGCAGCAGCGCGGCCGCGATCCGCCCGGCGGCGGCCACGGCCCGATACGGCAGGGACGCCTCTTCGTCGGGCTCCGCCACACAGATCCGCCCTTCGGCCGCGACGACGCGGTCCATCTCGCGCAAGGCCGTGGCGACGTCCGGTAGGTGGTGCAGCACCCCCTGGCAGACCACGGCGTCCACAACGCCGTCGGCCAACGGCAGGTGTTCGGCATCCGCGATGAGCGGCCAAACGTCGTCGAGCCCCATCGCCCGGCCCTTGGCGACCGCCTGCAGGAGCATCCCGCGCGACATGTCCAGGGCGATCACGCCGGCGCCGGCGCCGGCGATCGGCAGCGCCGTGCGCCCCGTGCCGCAGCCGACATCCAGGACGACGCGCGCCCCGTCCGCCTTCAGCATCGCGGCCCACGGCGTCGCGGTCCACAGCCGCTGGTACGGCGCGAACTCGCGTCCGATCAGCGCGTCGTAGCGGTCCGCCTCGCGATCGTGGTGCGTCGCGTCCTGGCGCTTCCAGCGCGCGACGGCCGCCTCGTCGGGCGGGGCGAGGTGCGGCGCGTTCGGTCGCGGAACGGCGGGGTCGCTCAGCGTCACGAATCAGCCTCCGACGATGGTTCGGCGGCCGGGTCGTCGACGTCCGGCGGTGCCGTGCGTTCCCAGAAGTGCAGCTGGACGCTGCCGTAGCTGCGCACGTCGCCCGCCTCGAAGTGGCGGAACGGGAGCGGCAGCGCCTCGCGCGGATGGATCTGGACGATGACAAGGCCGCCTGACGCCACCCACTCGGGCCGCGCGTCGAGCGCCTTCATCGCGCGGCTCCACAGGCCGCGGTACTGGGGCGGGGCGATGAAGACGACATCGTAGCCGCTCGTCGGCGCGTCGCCCAGGAAGTCAAAGGCGTCCCGCCGCAGCACGCGCGCCCGATCCGCCAGACCGGTGGCGGCCAGGTTCGCGCGGATCGTCCGAATCGCCCCCAGGTCGAGGTCGATGAAGTCGCACCACGCCGCGCCGCGGCTGAGCGCCTCGATCCCGACGCCGCCCGTGCCGGCGAACACGTCCAGAACGCGCGCGCCCGGCAGTTCGGCGGCGACGATGCTGAACAGCGCCTCCTTGGCGCGGTCCGTGATCGGCCGCGTCGCGTCGCCCGGCACCATGGCCAGGCGGCGGCCCTTGGCGCTGCCGGCGATGACGCGCATCGGCTAGGCCGCCGCCGGTTGGCGCGGCGAGACGGGCGCGGCGGTAGCCGCTTCGGCCGTCGGACGCTGCGCGACGGCCGTGACCCAGCCGCCGCCGAAGGCGCGGTCGAGCAGGGCGAACACCGGCTGCATGAGCAGCCGCACCGGCCGCGCGTTCAGCACGGCATCGACAAGGCGGGGGACCGGCGGCGGCGCGTACTCCTTGGCGAAGAGCGAGACGGCAAGCGCGGTCAACAGGTAGCCTTCGCTGAGGTACGCCCACCGCACCGGCCCGAACCCCGCCTCGCGCAGCGCGCGCGCCAGCGTGGCGCGCTCGAAGACGACCAGGTGCCGGGGGGTGTCCCAGCCCGGCCAGCGCGTGCCCCAGAGCTTGGCCTCCCAGCCGTCCAGCACGGGCGTCGTGACGATCACCCAGCCGCCCGGCTTCAGCGCCGCCGCGATGCGCCGCAGGTCGTCGCCCGGATGGTCGAGGTGCTCGACGACGTCCCAGAGCGTCGCGACGTCGAATACGCCAGAGGGCAAGTCGGCATCGGCGACGGTCGTCGGCCACACCGGGATGCCGCGCGCCTTCGTCGCCTCGGCCGCCCACGGCGCAGGCTCTACGCCCGCGACGACGAGGCCGGCATCGCGCGCGGCGGCCAGGAAGTCCCCGAGCGCGCAGCCGACGTCCAGGACGCGCCCGCCCCGCCCCGCCAGGCGCCGGACGACGGCGACTCGACGGCGCAGGTCATAGCGGCGGAAGAGCCTGTGGATCCAGGCGGGGCCGCGGCCGCGCTTCACGTAGTTGGAGGGGTAGTAGTCACCCATCGCCTCAAGGGCAGGGCGGACGCGCAGGTACGTCAGGCCGCAAGCCTCGCAGCGGGCGTAGGCGAACGTGCCGGGGCCGTTGAACCAACGATCGCGGGCGGTGTGGAGGGCGGTGTGGGCGTCGGAGGCGCAGGACGGGCACGGGACGGTGATGGGGGCCGGAGGGTGCTGGGCTGGTGCGCTTGCCATGGCGGAGGATGATACACGCGGCGCGGCGGGACGAATTCATTCGAGCAGGGCGTGGTACCATTCCGGCGGCCGCCACGCTCATCCGCCTCCCGTGCCTTGGAGCAGCCCGTCGCCCCGTGCGTTGGGGATGGTGGCCGCGAGGGTGGGAACGAGACCATGAACGAGAGCCATCCCTCCGGCGGCGGTGATCGCCGGATCGACGATGGGATCGAGCGCGGGCGCGCGGTCGAGATCATCGTCGATGGCGCGCCGATCGACGCGTTCGAGGGCGAGAGCATCGCCGCCGCGCTGTTCGCGGCTGGCGTGCGCACGCTCCGCCACACCGCGCGCCGCGGCGCACCGCGCGGCTTCTACTGCGGCATGGGCGTCTGTTTCGAGTGCGTCATGCACGTGGATGGGCGGCCGAACACGCGCACGTGCCAGACGGCCGTCCACGACGGCATGCAGGTCCGGTCGCAGGATGGGACGGTGCGCCGATGAGCACGCCCCTCGCCATCGTCGGTGGCGGCCCGGCGGGGATGGCGGCGGCGCTCGAAGCCGCGGACGCCGGCCTTGCCTGCACGATCCTCGATGAGGCGCCGCTGCTCGGCGGCCAGATCTACCGCGCTGCACCGCACGCCTTCGCACACGTCGATGCCGCCGCCGCGGGCCGCGACCACGCCCGCGGCGAGGCGATGCGCGCCGACGTCGCGGCGGCGAGCGATCGGATCGACGTCCGCTCCGGCACGTCCGTGGTCGGGATCTGGGAGCGCGAGCTGCTCTGGGTCTCCGACGAAGCCTCGGGCAGCCTGGACGCCGATCAGCTGATCCTGGCGACGGGCAGCTACGATCGCCCCGTGCCGTTTCCGGGCTGGACGCTGCCGGGCGTCCTGACCGCGGGCGGCGCCCAGAGCCTGGTCAAGACGATGCGCGTCCGCCCCGGCCACCGCGCGTTGGTGGCGGGCACCGGACCGCTTCTGCTGGTCGTGGCGAACCAACTGCACAAGGTCGGCGTCGAGGTCGTGGCCGTTCTCGAGGCCGGGCGCCCGCCGCTCTCGCCGCGCGCCCTCGCGGGCGTCTGGGGGCAGCGGGAGCTGCTCGCGGACGCGTGGCGCTACGTCGGCGGGCTGCGGCGCGCGGGAATCCCGCTGCGCTTTGGGCACACCGTGTTCGAGGCGCATGGCACGGATGCGGTGGACGGCGCGACGTTCGGCCCGGTCGACCGGCGGACGTGGCGTCCGCTGCGCGACCGCGCCGAGCGCGTCGACGTGGACCTGCTCGTCGTCGGGTTTGGGTTCGTGCCGAACACCGCGCTCGCCGCGTTGGCGGACTGTCGGATGGCCTATGTGCACGACGTCGGCGGCTGGGTGCCCGAGCGTTCGGCGCTCATGGAGACGACGGCCAGCGGCGTGTTCGCGGTCGGCGACGGCGCCGGCGTCGCGGGCGCGCTGGTCGCCGTCGACGAGGGGCGCGTCGCGGGCATCACGGGCGCCGAGCGGGCGGGCGCGCTCACGCGCGACGAGGCGGATCGGCGGCGCGCGGCGCCGCTGCGACGCCTGCGGCGGATGGGCGGCGTGCGCCGGCTGCTGGACGAGCTGTCGCGGATCCGGCCCGGCCTGGCCGACCTCGCGACGCCAGACACGATCGCGTGTCGATGCGAGGAGGTCGCGCGGGCCGAGGTGGACCACGCCATGGCGGAGGGCGCGCGCGACCTGCAGGCCGTCAAGCTGCTGACACGTCTCGGGATGGGCGCGTGCCAGGGCCGCAACTGCGGGCCGTCCATGGGCCTGCACCTGGCCGCGGCTCTCGGCGTCTCGCCGGCCGACGTCGGCCGCATCCGCGCCCGACCGCCGATCAAACCGGTGACGATCGGAATGCTGGCCAACGGCGACGCGACGTGGGCGCTCGACGGCGAAGGCGAGCCGGAACGAACGCCCGATCGCGCGACGGACACGGCGACGAACACGGCGACGAACGGGAGGGAACGATGAACGGATCGAACAGCGACATGATCGTCGTCGGCGGCGGCGTGATCGGCGGCGCGGTGGCGTACTACGCGGCCAAGGCGGGGCTGGGCGTCACGCTGATCGACCAGCCGAAGCGCGGGCGCGCCACGTCCGCGTCGGCCGGCGGACTCTGGCCGCTCGGCGAGTCGCTCGGGCTGGGCTGCGGCGTGATCTTCTACAAGGCGATGCTGGCCAAGGGCGCCGCGTCCGCGCACGACGGGCCCGAACCCCTGCCGCAGTGCTTCACCGAGTTCGCCCTGCAGTCGAACGCCCTCTTTCCCGACCTCGCCGTGGCGCTCCGCGACGAGACCGGCATGGACATCGAGGTTGAAAAGTCGTCCCTCCTGTTCCTCATGTACGACGAGGGCGACGAGTCGTTCGCCCGGCGGATCTGGGACAACCCGTCCGTGGACCGCGCCGACCTCGAGTGGCTCACGCCCGAAGAAGTCGCGCGCGACGAACCGGCCGCGACCCGCGACGTCCGCGGCGCGTTGCGCTTTTGCACGGACGACCAGGTTAACCCGTACAAGCTGGCCGACGCGTTCCGGGCGGGCGCCCGGCATTACGGCGCGGCGATCGTCACGCACACACCGGTCGTCGGCATCGACGTCGCGGGCGGCCGCGTCCACGCGGTCCGCACACGCGACGGCGCGCTGCCGTGCCGCATCGTGGTGAACGCCGCGGGCGCGTGGGCCGCCGAGGTGGGTCGGATGGCCGGCGTCGAGATCCCGGTGCACCCCGTGCGCGGCCAGATCGTCTGCACGGAGACGCTGCCGCCGACGATCCGCGCCGGCCTGTCGACCGCCGACTGCTACCTGACGCAAAAGCACCACGGCGAGATCGTGATCGGCAGCACGACCGAGGACGTCGGCTTCAACGCCGGCGTGACGCCGTCCGCGATCCGCACGCTGTGCAAGGGCGCCGTCCGCGCCGTGCCCGCCCTGGCGGACGTGGGGGTGAAGCGCGTCTGGTCCGGCCTGCGGCCCGGCTCACCGGACGAGCTGCCGATCCTCGGGCCGGTCGACGGCGTCGAGGGCTATCTGAACGCCGCGGGCCACTTTCGCACGGGCATCCTCAACGCGCCGCTGACGGGCATCGTGCTGACCGAGATCGCCCGCGGCGAGCGGCCGTCGTATCCCGTAGAACCGTTCTTGTTGGCGCGGCTGCATGGTATGCCGGCGGCGATGGAGCCGGCGGCGAACTGATCTGCAGAGCGGCTATCGTCCCCATCCACAGCCGCTGATCCCTGCATCTACAGCCGCTGTACGGATCGTCGATAGCCGCTACTGCGATCGTCGACAGCCGCTACTCCGATCGTCGATAGCCGCTACCGATTCAAGCGCCCCACTATCCATCCCCTCCCACCGCCAAAACAAACCGGGCCCCGCGCTCATCGCGCGGGGCCCGGCTGCTTTCCGGTATCCAAGAACGGTCGTGCCCCCGGTCAGGCGAATCGCTCAGCGCGCCCGAGGCCGTGCCTCGAAGTGCCGGCGATCGCTGGGGCAGCGACTAGAGGTCGGCCTTGATGCCGTTGTAGGTGGAGGAGTCGACGGCGCCGGTCTCG
>JBDTSC010000093.1:0-11254 GCA_039931375.1 Ardenticatenales bacterium | reverse complement strand
CTCTGACGGAGAGGACGCTAGTCCCTCTGGTCACCCGAATATTCGCTACAATCGGTTCAATGGTGTAGGCGGCACCAAGACAATTGTTCTTTGCGACTCATTTAACGCCTCCGGCGGACCTGGGACGCTGGATCGAATCCGTATTCCGGGCAGTAGTAGCAACTGCGTCGGGGGATTTACGTACCGATTCGATGTTAGGGACAATTACAATGGGCAAACGGAGAAGTGCTACACAAAGAGCACTGTTCGTGCCCATTCTCAGAATTCAAACCTCTCACCCCGAAATGCTGGCGCCTGCGAGACTGCCACGAACTACGCCTGGATCACTCAGCGAGTGACTACGATCCCATGCGGGTACAGTAGCTACGATGTGCGCTATAACTAACCCAGTGTGGAGTGGGTCTGACGTGCAGTCAGGGTGAGGAGGGAGGATCCAAGCCTTGCGGTAAACCTCGGGTGCAGGCGAGGAGGCGGGCGGCAAGCGGTGCCACCGCCTCCTCGCTGCATAGCGGCGAACGTGTCGAGAAGGCCAACGGAGTCACGGGTATGAACCGAACGAAGCTTGCGACAACCGCCGCCCTGCCTGCAAAGGCGATACTCTTCGGGTTGATGCTGATGGCATTCTCGGCGTGCAGTTCATACGCTCGCGCCGGCCGCGGCATCCGCGAGGGTTCCCGGCATGGAGGCGCGACACGAGGCCTTGTGGTCCGGGGCGATGTCCTACTTGTTGGCAACGGCAGTCGCATCATGTCCGTCTCAATGCGAGGTCGCGACAACAGCCCACAGGAACGCGCCATCGCGATACTGCCCGGAATCGTTCACAGCCTAGCGGCGTCCGAGAATCGCCTCTTTGTCGGCTTGGGTACGACCGGCTTCTGTGTGCTGGAAATGCACTGGCCGGATGGCGCGGATCCGGAGGTCGAGTGCATCCCTCTCACTGGGCAAGACTTCACCGTCTCCGTGGAGGGCGATCGGCTGGCCGTCTCGGGCGGCACGGGGGGGGCGTGGTTGTTCGAAGGGCTGAGCGGCGGACCACTCCAACAAGTGGGCCACTACCCCGTACGTGAAAGCGAAGACTACACGGATGGCCGAGTGTACGCCTCGGCGGTCTGCAACCGCGTATTGGTCGTGGCCGCACGAGACATCGACGGCGCCTATGTTGCGGCGATCGGCCTCGAACCGGAAGGCGAGCCGACGTTGTGGGAAGTACGCCTTGACGCCACGATTTCCGACGACGGCGGCTTGTTGTGCGCCGCCGGCGACGCGTACGTCGCAACGGCATCATCGGGTGTTGTTCACCTTCGTATCAACGGCCCCGACGAAGCAAGGGCCGGCGGAGTGTGGCCGGTTGAAGGCTACGTCAGCGCCATGAAGCTCACCGAGACGACGCTCGCGGTAGCGGTGATCAAGTTCGGCGCGAAGTCGACGGCGTCGATGCGCGAACTGGACCGGGCGTCCGGCGACCTCAAGTGGAGCACCGGCGATCTAGGCATCGCGGGACCGTACTCGCTGGAGCGCGATGGCGACGACTCCATCATCGCGGACGAGGGTGGCGCGATCGTGCGGGTCGCGAACGACTCGGTATCGGACGTGGTGCAGTTGCCCAACGGTGCGGTTCGGGTGGCCGCGACCGGCGGAACCATCGCCTATCTGTCCCGTGATGGCCGGGCCTGTTTGGCGAGCATAGAGGCGAAAGAAGGCAACGATGGCGACCGATGTTCGGCTGCGGCGGGGTACGTGGCGTTGTCGAGCATGTCGTCGGAGTACGTCGCCGCGTCGGCCAAGGGCGTCGAGTGGCTGGACGCCAGCCCGAGCGGATGGATGACCCGAAGATCGCTGTCGCCTGCGCGCAAGTCGCCGGGCCCGGTGACCGATCTCGCGGTGTCCGGCGATATCGTGGCCTTCGGCGCGGTGACAAGCACGCGAGACGAATTCTCGCGTGAGGTGGGTGTAGTGCATGGCGTAGGAGCGGTGACGAGCACAACCTATGCCTCTGAAAACACGGCCGGTGGCATGAACATCGCGATGGACGAGGACGCGATCGTCACGGCAGAGTATTTCGATGGCCTCAGCGCGTTTCGATCCGGCGAGATCGAAGAAGCGAACACGCGTGCTTCGATCAACCCCAAGGAAATCGTTTGGTCCGTCGATGTGCGTGGCGACGTCATCTATGCCGGCCTTGCCGGCGGTATTCGAATCTACCGGATTCATCGGGAGCGCGAGATCCGCGCGGTTGCCACGTTGCCGATCGAGGGAGATGTCGTCGCCATTCAACGAGGGCAGGGGACGGTGGTGTACGCCGCGCATCGGGTACGGGACACAACCGGTACGATCGGTGAGGCCGGGCTTGTCGCGGTCGATGTTGCCGACCCTGCTTCGCCACGGCTGCTGGCCTCGATCCCGCTGGTCGGTGAGCCGGCCGACCTGACCGTGTCCGGTCAGCGCGTAGCGGTCGCGTTGGGGCGGGGGGGGCTCACGATCGTCGACTCCGACTTCGAGTCCGATACGGCCGCGGCGGTCCTTCTACCGTGGCTGTACCGCTAGAACCGCCGCTACCGCACCGCTCCGCCGGGGCCACATCGGCTGGACCGCGGCGCCCGGCAGCGCTACCCTCGCGCCATGTCCACGTCCGACCCAACGTCCACGCCCGCATTCCACGACTTGGCCCTCGCCCTCGCCTGGCGCGCCGACGCCGGCCCGCGCCGCGTCGCGCTCCCGGCCGACCGCCCGCTCGTCCTCGGCCGCGATCCGGCGTGCGACGTCGTCTTCGACAACCTGTCCGTCTCGCGCCGCCACGCCCAGATCGCCTTCGACGCTGGCGCGTTCGTCCTGCGCGCCCTCAGCCGCTCCAGCCCGACGCGCCTCAACGGCCGCGTGATCGTGCGGGACGCCGTGCTCAAGGCGGGGGACACCGTGCAGCTGGCGATGGTCCAGCTCGACGTCGTCAGTTCATCCAACGCGGGGGGCGATGAAACGGACGACACCGGCGACGTCGTTCTCGACTCGCAGGCCTAGTGCGCGTCAGCGAACAAGTGCCGCCAGATCGGCGCAGTCGACAGAGTGGCACGGCGGCAGTTGTTCGTTGACGCACCCTTAGGCGGCGCGGACTCCGCCATCATTTCGCATAGGCTCGGCCTCGGCAACGGTTGCCTCTGAATTCGTGGCTCACGCGCCAAACGATCAGAGGGACAACTACGATTATTTCAGAGCAAAGAACGTTCGGCCATCGTCGCTTAGAGAGAAAGACTTCTCGAAGATCAACAACGCACCGTCTAGCTGTGCGGCCTCGGCGCTATAGCAGAGATTGCCGGTGATCGTTGCGCCGCCGAACGTCTCCCCCTCATCGGTCAAGCTTGCAGGAATCACACCGCACGAGTCAGAGAATGTATTACCACCGGAACCGAGGACCTTGCCGCTAATCTCAGTCCAGAATGTCCCAGACTCCGCGCCGACGTATTTAGCATTCAGGTTTACCATCACAAAGGTGTGACCATCGGCGGGGGGGTCATTGAATTGATTCTCCGCAGCTACGGTGTCAGCCGCATCCAAGTCAACCGATACAATATTCACTTCCCAATCCCCAACCTTGTGGGTTGTGCCTATCGGCACAGGATTGTTACGAGTTCCGGCCTCAGCGGGAGCCTCCGTAGCCGGTGGCTTGGTCGGCTCATTGGTCGGTACCTCAGCAGCCATCTGAGGTGTCTTAGCGACGGCGGCTGAATCATCAGCTCCACCGCCGGACGTCTCTCCTCCGCCACACGCGGCGATGGTAAGTGCACAGGTAGTGACGGCGAGAATTCGGTAGGCGGCATGGGCGGTCATGTTCGGCAAGATTCCCTTTGGTAAGTTCGGATCGGCGTAGCGCGCCAACTTCTACCACATATATCCCGTCCGCGCCATGGCCCTGCTCGGGTCAGGCGCCCGCGGCTGGTGGTAAGGGGCGCGTGGCTTTGGTCATCGTTGTGGTCACTTTATGTTTAGTTACGTCCGGCCTGAGAGAGCACGGAGCGGGCGATGGGCAGGTTTGGCCGGAAGGTGACCGAAGTTATGACCGGGGCCAGGGCGGCGTCAACCAACAATTGACACCGTTCCGCTCCGCTGACCGCGCCGAACCGGTAGCACTTATTTGCGAACGAACCCCTAGGTTCCCCGTCCGATCCGCGTCCACTCCGCCCGCCCCTCGATCCAGCGCACCCCGAACGACAACACCATCGTCAGCACCAGGTACACGACCGCCATCAGGTTGAACACCTGCATCGTCTGCAGCGTATTGGAGACGTGCTGGCGCGCCACGTACACGATGTCCGCCACCGCCAGCACGCTGATCAACGAGCTGTCCTTGAGCAGGGCGATGAAGTCGTTGCCCAGCGGCGGCAGCGCGATCTGCAGCGCCTGCGGCAGGATCACGTACTGCAGCGACTGGCGGCGCGTCATCCCGAGGCTGAGCGCCGCCTCCGTCTGCCCGCGCCCGACGGCCTGCACGCCGGAGCGCACGATCTCGGCCACGTACGCGCCGTAGCCGAACGCGAGGCCCAGGATGCCGCGCATCTCCATCGACAGGCACTTGGACGGCTTGCTGCACGGCTCGACGATCCCGACCAGCCACGGCACGATCCCGAACGCGCGCGTGCCGGCCGCCGACCAGCCCATCACGACGTCGCGCAGCTGCGTCACGATCCACGGCGCGAACGCGAACCCGAACCACAGCAGCACGACCAGCATCGGCACGCCGCGCACGACCTCGACGTAGAGCGTCGAAAGCTCCCGCGCCCAGCGGCGCCGCGAGACGCGCCCGAGGCCGGCGACAAGGCCCAGCACGAGCGCGAGCGCGAAGCTGGTCAGCGTCACCGTGATCGTCACGCGCATCCCGCGGCGCAGCACCTGCAGCGTCACCTGCGCGTCGTGCGAGCCGGCCACGTAGACGCCGACGGCGATCAGGCCGACGACCAGGATCACCAGCCACCAAGGTGCCTTGGCCGCCGCCGTGACAAGCGCGTCGCCCAGGCGGCCGCCGACGCCGGACGCGCCGGGGGCGGCCGTCGCGTTCGACGACCGCCCCCCTGTCGGCGTCGGCGCGGCGGGCTTGGCCTCGCCGCTCACGCCGCGCATCGCGTCACGGGGCGGTGGCGCCCGTCGTGCTCGTCGTCCCGGTCGTGTTGGTCACCGCGTCGCTCGCCGCCGCGCCGCCGGACGCCGCGTCGCCCGAGGCGGCGGCGTCGTCGGGCATCCCGACCTTCCATTTGGCCAGGAGCGCGTCGATCGTCCCGTCCGTCTTGAGCGTGTCGATGGCGGCGTTGAACGCGGCCAGCACGTCCCGGCGGTCGGTCGGGACCAGGATGCCGTAGTCCTCGTGCGTGAACGGCTCGCCGGCGATCCGGAACATCCCGGACTCGGAGCCGACATAGCGCTGCGCCGTCGGATCGTCGCAGACCACGGCGTCCACGTCGCCGTTCTTGAGCGCTTGGACCGCCAATGCGTTCGAGTCGAAGCGCTTCACGTTCTCATCTTTCACGCCGGCCTTTTCCGTGGCCGCCGTGTCGCCCGTCGTTCCCTGCTGCACCCCGACCGTCGCCGTGGCCAGATCGCCGACCCCGTTGATCGTCGTGTTCGCGGCCTTGACCAGGATCACCTGACCGACGGAGTAGTACGGATCGGTGAACTTCGCCTTACCCGACACCTCGCGCTCGGGAAGGATCGAGATCGCGCTCATCAGCGCGTCGAACTCACCCGACGAGAGCGCGGCGAAGATGCCGTCCCACGCCGTGCCCTTGAAGGTCGGCTTGCAATCGACCAGGTTGCAGATCGCCGTCATCAGGTCCGGGTCGAAGCCGACGATCGCGCCCGTCGTATCCGTCGACTCCATCGGCGGGTACGTCGCGTCCGTGCCGATCGTCAGCGCCATGCCGTTCAGGCTGGCGACGATGCCCTGGGACATCGCGCCGCCGCCGGCGTCTGCGCCCGCATCGGCGGAGCCGGGCGCCGGGTAGGCGGTCGCCGGCGGCAGGTTGTGCACGGGCGGCGGGTAGACGCTGCCGTCGCCGCACGCGGCCAGGAGGGCGCCGAACAGCGCCGCGATGACCGCCGCGCTGCCGCGGCGTGAGGCAAGACGTGCCATAGTTTCGAGCTCCCGTGGATTCCGGCCCGGTGGCGGAGAGGGCGGCCGGGCGAACGGGCGCGTTATAGCGCATCCCGGCGGTGCGCACAAGGCCGGTGATATGATCGCGGGCGCCGAACTTCGACCGCTCTTCGATCACAGGATTCGCCATGGACGCCACCGTCCCCGGTGCCGCGGCACCCGAACCGACGCCTTCCGCCGATGCGATCGACGCCGCCTTCGCCCCGTTCGCGGCGCGGATGGCCGCCGCAGCCGTGCCCCAGATCGCTGTGCGCACGTTCCGCCACGCGTACGGCCAGCTGCGGCGCGGGTCGACCGGCACGATCCGCGGCGTCGACGCGCTGCCGCCCACGGGGCTGGCGGACGTGGCGGACCTCGCCGGGCACGCGGCGGACGGGCTGGCGGCGCTCGACGCTACCGTGGTGATCAAGCTGAACGGCGGCCTCGGCACGAGCATGGGCCTGCGCGGCCCGAAGTCGCTGCTGCCCGTGAAGGACGGCCTGACGTTCCTGGACATCATCGCCCGACAGGTGCTGCACCTGCGCGCCGCCACGGGGGCGCGGCTGCCGGTGCTGTTCATGAACAGCTTCGCCACCCACGGGCCGACGCGTACCGCGTTGGAAGCGTACCCGACGCTCGGCGCGGACGGCTGGCTCGATTTCGAACAGCACCAAGTGCCCAAGGTCCGGGCCGATGATCTGCGCCCGGTCGACTGGCCCGCCGAGCCGGCGAACGAGTGGTGTCCGCCCGGCCACGGCGACCTCTATCCGGCGCTCGTGTCCTCGGGTGCGCTCGACGCGCTGCTAGCCGGCGGCTACGAGTACGCCTTCGTCAGCAACGCGGACAACCTCGGGGCGACGCTCGATCGCTCGCTGCTGGGCTGGGTCGCCGCCGAGGGCGTGCCGCTCGCGATCGAGGTCACGGCGCGGACCGCCCTGGACCGCAAAGGCGGCCACTTGGCGCAGCGGCCGGACGGCACGCTGCTGCTGCGCGAGCTGGCGCAGTGCCCGCCGGACGAACTGGACGATTTCCAGAACATCGACCGCTACGCCTGGTTCAACACGAACAACCTCTGGCTGCACCTGCCGACGCTGCGCTCCGAGCTCGATCGGCGGGGCGGCGTGCTCGGCCTCCCGCTCATCCGCAACCGCAAGACCGTCGACCCGGTGGACCCGTCGTCGCCAGCCGTGTATCAGCTCGAGACCGCGATGGGCGCCGCGGTCAGCGTGATCCCCGGTGCGCGCGCCGTGCGGGTGCCGCGCCTGCGGTTCGCGCCCGTCAAGCGCAACGACGACCTGCTGCTGGTCCGCTCCGACGTCTACCGCCTGGACGAGTCGTGGCGCATCGTCCCGGTCGAGGCGTTCGCGTTGGGCGCACGTCCGCTGCCGGCCGTCCGCCTGGACGACGCCCACTGGCGCACCGTCGACGACCTCGACCGAGGGTTTCCCGAGGGCCCGCCGCGCCTGGCGGAGTGTCGATCGCTGCGGCTCACCGGCCCGTTCCGCTTCGGCCGCGACGTTGCCCTCGTGGGCGACGTCGACCTGGCGAACGAGGCGGACGCACCGGTGGTGATCCCGGACAGCGCGCGGCTGTATTAGTTTTCCAAAAGATGACCTTCGAAAAACGAAAAGTCCTATTGACATTCCTGCAAGTGGCGGTACACTGGCCATCGTTCCGTGTTTGGTACCACACCTCGAGGATGGCCCATGTACCCGCACGTCCAGTCCTGCCCCGCTTGCCGGGGCCCGCTGGTCACCACCCGTCTCTGGTGCCCCGAGTGCGACCTGACGATCGAAGGACGCTTCGACGGCGGCGGCGCGTTTGGTGGCCTGACGGCCGAACAGCTGGCCTTCGTGGCCACGTTCGTGCGCTGCGAAGGGAAGTTCACCCGCATGCAGCGCGAGCTTGACCTCTCGTATCCGACGCTGCGCACCCGCCTTCACGCCTGCATTCGGGCGATGGGCTTCGAGCCCGGCGATGACCCGGCAACGGGTCCCGAGATCGAGACGCGCCGCGCCAAGGTCGTCGCGGACCTCGACGCCGGCGCCATCACGGTCGCCCAGGCGATCGAGCTGCTCGAGGGCGACGCGTAGCACCCCAGACAAACAACCCAGACAGCGCGCCGCCCACGCGGCGCAGGAGGAACACACCCCATGGACGCAACCCCATTCGATTCCGATCCGAACGCCGACCGGGCCACCGAGGCCCCCGACGACCAGGCCGCCCACTTCGCCGACGGCGAGGTGGCGGCGGCTGCGCGCGACGCGGCCGAGCATGCCGCCCGCATGGCGGACGCCGCCGCCGAGCACGCCGCCCGCGTGGCCGATACGGCCGCCGAGCACGTCGGCGACGCCGCCAACCGTGTCGCGGAGCGGCTCGAAGGCTTGGCGGACGACATCGCGCGCCGGATCGGCGCGGTACTGCACACGCTGCCCGAACGTCTCGCGGCGGCCGGTTTGAAGCCCGAGGAGATCGACTCGATCCGGAGCGGCATCGAGAGCGCCGGCGAGCGGGCGGTCGCACGGATCGAGCAGAAGGTCGCGCACATCGTGGCGCGCGCGCGCCGCGCGGCGGAGCGAGGCGATGCGAAGGGTCGCCACGGTCGCCGCTGGGGCGGACAGGTCGAGATCGAGCACGAAGGCGTGTTCGGGCACGCCGGACCGTTCGGTCCCCGCGGGCCCTTCGGTCCGAGCGGGCCCTTCGGGCCGGGCGGACCGTTCGGCGCCGGGGCACGGCGGCAGCGTGCCGCGGCGTCGGCCGACAGCCCGGAGACGATGACCGTGCTGCGGATGCTCAGCGAGGGCAAGATCACCGCGGAAGACGCGGAGCGGCTGCTGGCCGCGATGGGGCAGTCCAGCCGTACGGCGTAGTCGGCGCCGCCCGGTCGACTCGATTCGGCGAACGGGCACACAAACGATCGTAAGGGAGAGACGGAACATGTCGAACGGTGAGGAACGGATGCAGATCCTGAGCATGGTGGCCGAGGGCAAGATCTCGGCCGAAGAGGGCGCGCGTCTCCTCGGCGCCGTCGGCGGCGCGCCGGACACCGCGCGGCCGGCGGTCGCCCGCGCGGTCGATGCGGACGGCGGGGCGGGCCGCGCGCGCTGGTTCAAGGTGCGGGTCACGGACGCCGCCACCGGCCGCGACCGCGTCAACGTCACGCTGCCGCTCGGACTGGTCAACTACGGGCTGAAGCTCGGGCGACGGTTCGCGCCGCGAATCGACGCGGAGGGCCTCGGCCACGTCGACCTCGACGACGTCGCGGATGCGATCGCGTCGGGCGCGATCGGCCGGATCGTCGAAGTGTACGACGAGGACGAGGGCCACCGCGTCGAGGTCTTCGTCGAATAGTGGACACGTCGATGACCACGCGCACCACCCTGGCCCGCCCGAACGCGGCGGCGGCCGACCTCGTCGTCGTGCCGCCCGCGTCGGCCGCCATCGCCCATGGCGGCGCCCTCGCGCTGGCGGAGCAGGCGTACACGCTGCGGCGTGCGTTCGCCCGACCGGCCGCCACCCGGCTGCGGCGCTTGCTGTTCTTCTGGTTTCGCGTCCACGTGCGCGAGACCAAGAACGGCCAACTCGAACGGGTGAACGTGAAGATCCCGATCCCGATCCCGCTCCTGGGCGCGCTGCTGCCGGGACGGATGAGCGGCGTGCAGGCGCTGAAGGCGCTCGGGCTCGCGGAGAGCGCGCCGCCCGACGAGGGCACGGCGGCCCTCGCGGCGTACGTGGAGTCCGTCATGGGCTTCGAGTTCGTCCGCGTCGAGGAACACCACCCCGAGCGCGATCGCCACTCGCTGGTCGTCGTCGGCTTCGACTGACCGCGCCGACGATCCGGGAACGGCGCCCGTGGTAGGATAGCGCCCCGCCGGCACCCGCCGGCGGGGCCGCCGACCGGGGAGGCGCATTTGAGCAGGGTTCACATCGGCTCGGACATCGATCCGCTCGAGGCGGTCATCGTCCACGAGCCCGGCATCGAGATCGAGAACGTCACGCCGCTCTCCGCGGCGGAAGCGCTCTACGACGACATCCTCTTCCTCGCGCCCGCGCAGGCCGAGCATCGCCAGATGACCGCCGTGCTGTCCCGCGTCGCCACGGTGCTCACCCTGACGGATCTCCTGACCGATGTCCTGGCCGATGCGGCGGTCCGTTCCGCGCTGATCGCCTCGCTGTGCCAGCGCCATGCCTGCGCGGACCACGCCGCGGACCTGGCGGCACTGTCGGCGGCGGCGCTGGCCGCGGCGCTGATCCACGGCGTTCCAGAGCGCGCGAACACGCTGGCCCGGCACATCGATCCGTCCCGGTTCGCCCTGCCGCCGCTGGCCAACGCGTTCTTCACGCGCGACCCCGCGTTCTGCCTGGGGGACACGGCCTACCTTGGCGCGTTCGCCCAGTCGGTGCGCGCCGGCGAGAGCGACCTCATGCGCGCCGTGCTCGCGCATCACCCCGCCGTCGATGGCGCCATGGTGGACCTCGGTGCACGCGGCGGCGCGGGGGCCACGATCGAGGGCGGCGACGTGATCGTCGTGCGGGACGATCTGCTGGTGGTGGGCTGGGGCGAGCGAACGAGCATCGCCGGCGTCGACACGTTCTTGGCGGCGCTCTGCGCGGACGGCCGGCCGCGGGAGGTCGTGCTCGTCGCGCTGCCCTCGGGGCGGGCGACGTTCCACCTCGACAAGATCTTCACGCTGCTGGACCGGGACGTGTGCGTCGTCTACCCGCCCCTGGTCACGGGCGGCCACGGCTGCCGCGTGTCCGTCGCCCGCCTGGACGGCGGCGCCGTGCGCGGCTTCACCGACGCGAGCGGCCTGCTGGACGCACTGCGCGCGCGCGGCGCCGACCTCACCGCCATCCCGTGCGGCGGCGACGATCCCGTCCGCCAGGATCGCGAGCAGTGGTCGTGCGGCACGAACCTTCTGGCGCTCGCACCGGGCAAGGTGCTCGGCTACGGCCGCAACGAGGCGACGTACGACGCGCTGGCCGGCGCCGGCTTCCGGGTGGCGTCCGCCGACGACGTGATCGACGGCCGCGTGGATCCGCGCGCGCCGGGCCGCCTGGCGATCGCGCTCGACGGCAGCGAGTGCCTGCGCGGCGGCGGCGGCGCGCGCTGCATGACGCTGCCGATCACGCGCACGG
>JBDTSC010000092.1:0-11285 GCA_039931375.1 Ardenticatenales bacterium | reverse complement strand
AGTTGGACGACGACGCGGCGCCCGCAGCCACGCGCGCCGGTGGCGCGCCGCCGGCGTACACGATGCTCCTCAACCCCGACACCGAAGTCCCTCCCGGCGCCCTGGCCACCCTCGTCGCCGCCCTCGACGCGGACCCCGCGCTCGGCGCCGTCGGGCCGCGGCTGCGCTACGCGGACGGCGCCCTCCAGCCCAGCCGCTATCGCGATCCGACGCCCTTGACGTGCCTGTGCGACAGCACCCCGCTGGCCTGGCACTGGCCGAACAACCCCGTCGTCCGCCGCTACCACCTGGCCGACGTGCCGGACGACCGCGCGCAGGACGTCGATTGGCTGAACGGCGCCGCGCTCGTGGTGCGGAGCGACGCGCTGCGGGCCGTCGGCGGGTTGGACGAGGGGTTCTTCATGTACTCGGAGGAAGCGGACCTGTGCCGACGGCTGCGCTCGCTCGGCCGGCGCGTGCGGTTCGAGCCCGCGGCCGAGATCGTCCATTTGGAGGGGCGATCGAGCGGGCAGGTCGTCGCGGCGCGGCACGTGCACTTCCAGCGCTCGCGGGTACGATACTGCCGCAAGCACGACGGGCGGGCCGCCGCGGCCTTGGTGCGCTTTGGCCTGCGCGCGGAGTTTGCGAGCGAGTGGCTGCTGGAGGCGCTGAAGTGGACGATCGGGCACAAGCGAGCGATCCGGGCGAGTCGGATGCGGGCGTACTTGACGGTGATCCGATCGATCTGACGTCTCGCCCGTCGACGACCCCCACGACCTCCACGACGTCGACATGGTCGCGCGGCGCGTGATCCGCGTCTGCCTCGTCACCGGCGAGTACCCCCCCGACGAGGGCGGCGTCGCAGACTACACGCGATGTCTGGCGGAGGCGCTGGCGGCGGCTGGCGCCGTCGTCGACGTCGTGACGACGCGCCGGGGCGCAGGGAGTCCGGCGGCGGCGACGTCGACGATGCGCGGGGACGCCGAGAAGGACAACGACGACAACGTGCCCACCGCCGCGGGACGCCGCGTCGCCGTGCATCGCGTTGTCCCGAGCTGGCGGTGGCCGGCGCTCATGCAGCTGCGCCAGGTGGTGCGCACCCTCGCCCCCGACATCGTCCACATCCAGTACCAGACCGCCGCATACGGGATGCATCCGGCCATCAACGCGGCGCCACGATGGCTGCGGCGCTTCACGCCGGCCAAGACGGCCGTGACGTACCATGACCTCAACGTGCCGTACTTGTTTCCGAAGGCGGGCCGCGTGCGGACTTGGGTGAACCTACTGCCGGCGCGCCACAGCCACCTGACGGTCGTGACGAACGCGGCCGACCACGCGGCGTTGGCGGCGTGGGGGCGCGCCTGGGAGCTCGCGCTCGTCCCGATCGGCAGCAACATTGTCGATCAGCCGCCGGCGGGGTACGACCGGTGCGTGTTCCGGCGGGCGCACGGACTGCGCGACGACGCGGCCGTGCTGCTCTACTTCGGCTTCTTGAACGCCAGCAAGGGGGGCCGTGACCTCGTGGACGTCCTCGCGACGCTTCGCGCTGAAGGTCGGGATGCAATGCTGATCATGCTCGGCGGCCGCACCGGCGCCAGCGACCCGACGAACGCCGCCTATCTGGCGCGCTTCGAAGCGGACATCGCCGCGCGCGGCCTGGCCGAGGCGGTGCGCTGGACGGGCCACGTCGCCCCGCCGGATGTCTCCGCCTGGCTGCACGCGGCCGACGTCGCCGTCCTGCCGTACGCGGACGGCGCGTCCTACCGCCGCGGCAGCCTCCTGGCCGCCCTCACCCACGGCGTCCCGACGGTGACGACGCGGCCCGCGGGCGACGTGGCCGGCGGCGACGAGCGTCCGGTCATCGACGGGGACGTCGACCTCGCCAACGACGACGATCGTCAACGCCACCGACCTGCGCCCCTCCCCCGACTCGTCGACGGCGTCGCGGCCCGCCTGGTCCCGCCCGGCGACGCGGACGCCATGGCCGACGCCGTCCGCGGCATCCTGGACGATCCGGCGCTCGCCGACCGCCTGCGCATCGGCGCGCGCGCCGTCGCTGCCCACTTCGGCTGGGCGGCCATCGCGGCCGAGCACCTGCGGCTCTACCGGGATGTTCTGGACCGCTGGACGCCGCCGCGCAAGCATGACGCCGACGAGGAACAACCGTGAGCGACGGATCGCCGCCGCCGTCCGTCCGCGCCCGCCCGCGCTCGCCGTTCGAGCGTCGCTTCGGCGCGGCCCCGTTCGGGCCGCTGGCCGGCGGGAACGCGCTCTGGGCGGCGTTCGGCATCGCCGCGGCGCTGGCTCTGTTCCTGGCGATTCTGCGCGCGCCGCACGTCCCGTCACCCGGCCGGACCGCCGCCGCACCGGAACGGCCGCCGGCCACGCCCGTCGCTCGCTGGCAGCCCCTCGCCGACCACCTGACGGCCGCCGCCATCGACGGCGACACGCTGATCGTCGCCCTGCCGGCCGCCGGCGGCGCGCCCAGCGCCGGCGACACGCTCGGCGCCGACGACGTCGCAGCGCTGGCCGCGGCGATCGCGGCCGACCACGGCGGCCCACGCCTGGCCGCGGCGATCGCGCTGCCCGACACGGCCGCGGCCGCCGCGAACCGGATGGCGGCGCCGTTGGCTGCTGGGCGTGTCTGGGCGGTGTGGCCCGTGGCGTGGCGCGTCGACGCGGCGACGCCCGCGGCCTCGCTGGAGGTGCCGATCGACGATCCGCTGCGCGCTTGGCTCGACGCGAACGGCCGCGCGGTCGCCCGTGCCCGGGTCGAGGGCTCCAGTCTCGACGCCGACGGCGACGGCGTCGGCGCCTGGGCGCTCGGCGCGTGGGAGCACGTGCCGTCCTTGGATGGCGGCGATTACCCGCCGCTGGTCGTGCCCGAGACGCTCGGCGCGCTCGAGCTCGTCGGCTGGACGATCACGCCGCTGCCGCTGCGCGTCGGCCGCGGGGCGCGCATCCTGGCGGCGTGGCGCGTCGGGCGTGACGGCGCGCCGGACTACCGCATCGACTTCACGCTCCTCGGCCCGCACGGTACGCCGGCCGCCGCCCTCGCCGATCCATCGGCCGGCGCCGCCCTGCCCGTTTCCGAGTGGCCCGCCGCCGATATCGCCGTCGTGCCCCACGATCTGCGCGTGCCGGCCGACCTGACGCCGGGGGCGTACGACCTGGCGGTGAACGCGGTCGACCCGGTGACCGGGGAGGCGGTGGCGCCGGGTGCTGGCAGGGTGATCGGGGCGGTGAACGTCGTGGCGCCGTGAGCGGCTCGACGCGCGGCAATTCGCCTCGTTCCATCCGCGCGATACAATCTCGCCCGATGCCCGCACCCACCGTCGACCCACAACCCTCGACCGAACGCCGATCGCCAGCGGCGGACCCGTTGGCGGGCCCGTCGACGGCGCCGCCGCGGCCCGCCGCGCCCGGTCGGCGTGTCGGGCGGGTCGTGGTGCGCGTCGCGATCAGCGTCGGGCTGTTGGTGCTGATCTACGTGCTCGGCGGCCGCAAGCTCGTGACGGACGTGGGGGCGAACCTGCGGGCCGCCGCGGCGCATCCGTGGCTGCTCGTCGCCGCCGTCGTGCTGTACGCCGGGCTCGGGACGGTGATCCGCGGGCTGCGCTGGCAGGCGCTCGTCCGGCCGCTCGGCCATCCGATCAGCCTGTGGCGTTCGTCCGAGCTGTTCATGGTTGGCACGTTCTTCAATCAGATCCTGCCCACCGGCGTCGGCGGCGACGCGGTCAAGGCGATGCTGCTGGCCCGTGACGGCCGCGCGAACCGCCTTGGCGCGGCACGCGCCGTCTCGACCGTCCTCGTCGACCGCGGCATGGGGCTGCTGCCGCTGTTGGCGTTCGGGCTGATCGCGCTGCCTTTCACACCCGGCGTGACGCCGGCCGTCGCCGTGTTCCTGGCCGTGATCGGCCTCGGCGGCGTCACGGGCCTCGCGCTCTTGATGCGCGCCGACCTGTGGTGGTCCCGCGTCGAGCGCTGGCCGATCGCCGGCTGGGTGCTCCGCCGCGCGGCCGTCGCGCGCTTCGTCGGCTCGTTCGCGGAGTACGGCGTGCGGGCGCTGGCGGCCTCGCTGGGCTGGGGGATCGTGTTCACGGTGCTCCTGGTCGGCACGAACGCAGCCCTGGGCCACGCCGTCGGCATCGACAGCGTCAGCGTCGCTACGTGGGCGACGGTCGTGCCGCTCGTGGCGCTCTCGGCGATGCTGCCGTCGATCGGCGGCTGGGGCGTGCGCGAGATGGGCTACTGGACGATCCTGGGCGCCTTGACCCCGCCCGTCGCGCAGGACAAGGCCGTCGCGGTGTCGCTGTTGTTCCAGGCCGTCAATATGTTGGTCTCGATCGCCGGCGGGCTGCTCTACCTGTTCCGCGGCGACCACGTCGCCTCCCCACTGGCGGACGCCGAGGACCTCGTGCTGGCCCTCGAGGGCGGCGCCGCGAGTGGTGCCGCGAGTGGCGCCGCAAACGGAGCCGAGGACGGGGACGATCGAGCGGATGTCGCTGTCGGGGACGGGAGGACGGTCGGCGGATCAGGGTGACACGGGCGGCTCCGCGGTCGCGGGACGAACGGTCGGCCGCCGACCGCCGCCGCGCCGCGCTCGGCTTGACGGCGATCGTCGCCGTCGCCCTGGCGCTTCGATGGTGGGGCGCGTCGTTCGGGTTGCCGGCCACGTACCATCCGGACGAGCACCAGTACGTCGACGCCGCGGTGGCCGCGGTGGGCGGCGCGCTGAACCCGGGCCGCTTCAACAACCCGAGCCTGCTCAAGTACGCCTTGGCCGCCGTGTACGCCTGCTGGTACGCCATCGGTCGCCTTGCCGGCGCCTGGCCTACCGTCGGCGCCTGGCAGGCCGCCGTCACCGCCGACCCGACGATTGCGTACGTCATCGCCCGCGCCCTCGTCGGCGCCCTGGGCGCGAGCACGTGCATCGTCGTCGCCATGATCGGCCGGCGGCTGCGCGACGGGACAACCGGCTTGGTGGCCGCGGCGCTGCTCGCGATCGCCTTCCTCCACGTCCGCGATGGCCACTACGCCGTCAACGACGTGCCCGCGGCGCTGCTGACGACGCTGGCGGTCGCGATCGCGCTGCGCGTTCGGGCCACCGGCCGCGGCCGCGACCTTGTGGTTGGGGCGGCGGTGGTGGGGCTGGCGGCGGCGACGAAATATACGGCGCTCGTGGCCGTGCTGCCCGTGGGCCTCGGCTGGCTGGCGGCCGCGGACGGACGGCCCGGGCCGGGCGACGGCGGCGCGGACGGCGGCGAGCGGAGCGGCGGCGACGAACACCGGCGCGGGCTCGTGCTCGCCGATGCGATCCGCGGACTCAGGCGCCAGATCGTCTCCCCCGCGGTCGCCGTCGCGGCGCTCGTCCTCGTCGTCGCCTTCGTGTGCGCGGTGCCGTACGCCGTCCTCGACTGGCCCGCGTTCCACGCCGACGTCGCGCTTCTGGCGACGCGGGGACGTGAAGGGTTCAAGGGGCTGCAGATCGACCCCGCGCCCGGCTGGATCTTCTACCTCAAGTCGCTCGGCTGGGGCCTCGGCTGGCCGCTGCTGGCCGCGGCGATCGCCGGGCTGGCGCTGGCCCTGCGGCGACGGCGGGCGGACGACGTGATCGTCGCCGTCGTACCCCTGGTGCTGTGGGGCTACCTGGGCAGCCAGCTGAACATGTTCGCGCGCTTCATGCTGCCGGCCGTGCCGCTCCTTTGCGTGTTCGCGGCGGACGCGGTGGTTGTGGCGGGCGGATCGCTGGCACGTCGGTTCAGTCGCCGCGCTGGTGGCGATGCGTCGAGGTCGCGGAAGGCGGGGCCGTACGTCGCCGCCCTCGCGCTGGCCGTTGGTCTACCGTCCCTCATCGCCGCCGTCCGCCACGACGTTCTCCTCGGGCGCACGGATACCCGCGAGCTCGCGCGGCGGTGGATCGCCGACCACGTGCCGGCCGGCGCCACGATCCTCCTGCAGTCCGGCGGGCCGGAGCTGGACGGCCTCGACATGGCTGTCGAGTCGGTCGGCACGCTCGAGCTGCCGGAGCGGCCGCTCGACGATTGGCAGAAGGAGTTCGGCGCAACCGACCCCGTCTGGCTGGTCACGAGCAGTTTCAGCACCGAGCGCCGGCAGCTCGACCGCGCGCGCGACGCGGCGGCCCGGGCGTGGTACGCCGATCTCGCGCGTCGCTGGCGGCCCTCGGCCACGTTCACCCCGCTGCGGGCGGGTGGGAACAGCGACGCCGCGCCACAGTTCGTGTTCGATCAGGTGTACGGCCCGTGCACCGATCTGTGGCGGTTCGATCGGCCGGGACCGACCGTCAACGTGTTCCGTTTGAGCCGCTAGCGGCGCATTCTCGGCGGCGCACGCTTCGCAAGAGCTCGGGTTCAGCGAATGCGCGACCCAACGCTACGGCTTGTAGGACCGCGGCGGCGGGCACGTGGCCACCGGGTCCGGCGGCGGCGTGATGTTTGGGCCGATCAGGCAGCCGGCGCGCCAGATCGGCGGGTTGAAGAGCTTGTTGTAGCGAATGCCGCGGTTTGTCAGGTCCAGGCAGGCGCGGCGCGGGTTCGGCAGGTTGTCGTAGCCCGGCGTCGGGAACCGCGGGCTGCCGGGCACGTTGGGGTTGGCCAAATGGTTCAGCCCGTAGAAGCCCGGCGGGTTGGCGTCGGCGTTCTGGAAGACGATCGCCAGTTGGGCCTGGGCCGTGGCCAGGATCGGCGGGCGCTCGCAGTCGGTGACGCGCCAGTCCTGGTAGATCACGAGGCAGACGCACGGCGCCGCCAGCCCGGTCGGCGTTGCGCTCGGCGTCAGCGTCGCGGTCGGGGTGGGCGTCGAGGTGCGCGTGGCGGTGGCGGTCGGCGTGGCGGTGTGCGTCGCGGTGGCCGAGTTCGTGGCGGTGGCGGTGGGCGTGGCCGTGCTCGTCGACGTAGCGGTGTTCGTGGCCGTCGACGTGTTCGTCGGCGTGCTTGTGTCGGTCGCGGTCGCCGTGGGCGTCGCCGTGCGCGTCGGCGTGCCCGTGTCCGTCGCGGTCGGCGTGATGGTGTGCGTCGGCGTGATGGTGGGCGTCGCCGTGTTCGTGGCGGTCGAGGTCGACGTGGCCGTGTCCGTCGCGGTCGCGGTGTGCGTCGCGGTGGGCGTGTTCGTGTCGGTGGCGGTGGGCGTGGCCGTCGGCGTATGCGTCGCGGGGGGCGTGTTGGTGGCGGTGGCGGTCGGTGTCGCGGTGTTCGTCGACGTGGCGGTGTCGGTGGCGGTTGCCGTGTGCGTCGGCGTCGATGTGTGGGTGGCGGTGGCCGTCGGCGTCGCCGTGCGGGTGGCGGTGGCCGTGTTCGTCGCGGTGGCGGTGTTCGTGGGCGTGGCGGTGGCGGTCTGGCACGGGCCGTTGACGCAGTCGTTGATCAGCACGTTCTCCGGCTCGCCGCACGCCCCTGCGTTCGCGATGACGATGTCGGCGCATCGGTCGCCCGTCAGGTCGGAGACGGCGACGTCCAGGCCGTCGTGGTTGCCGGCCGGCGGGTTCAGGAGCCGGACGGGCGCCGGGTCGAACGCGATCGGGCCGGTCGGCCGGCGGAACACGTCGTGCGGCGTCGTGTTGAGCCAGATCAGATCACCGCGCTCTGACGGGCACGCATCCAGGCCGAGCGACGGGTCGGGCAGCCAGCGCAGCGTGCTGACGACGGCGTCCAGGTCGCAATCGCCGTCGAAATCCGCCAGCGCGACGCCGGTCGAGTTCGTAAAGCCCAGCGACAGGCCGGCGGGATCGAACGTCCCGTCCCCACGGTTCGTGTACACCACGTCGGCCGCGCCGCGGAAGGCGGCGTTCGCGACGAAGGCATCGAGGTCGCCGTCCTCGTCGAAGTCGCCGAGCGCGACGCTGAAGCTGAAGCCGCCGCCGAAGCGCTGCCGCTCGGTGAAGCGCCCGCGGCCGTCGTTGACCCAAACGGACTCCTTGTCCTCTTCGGCGGCGACGCCAGCGTTGGCCACGAACGCGTCGAGGTCGCCGTCGCCGTCGAGGTCGCCGAGCGCGACGTCCGTGCTGAACGGGGCGCGGTTCGGATCGCCCGGGAAATCGGGCGACGTGCCGACGCCGATCCGCTGCCGCGAGTCCGTGAACCGGCCGCGGCCGTCGTTTATCCAGACCGTGTCCGGGCCCGTGTTGGCCACAAAGGCATCGAGGTCGCCATCGCCGTCGAGATCACCGAGGGCCACCGCGTTGCCACGGTCCCCGGTGCGGGTCTGGCCGAGCCGCTGGCCGCTGTCGCTGAACGTCAGCCCGCCGTCGTTGCGCAGCACGGCGTCCGGCGCTCCAGTGCGGCCGGTGTTCACGACGAACGCATCCGGGTCGCCGTCGCCGTCCAAGTCGCCGAGCGCGACGTCCTTCGCGTTCCAGCGGCCCGCCGAACCCGCCACGCGCAGGTTGCCGGCGCCGTCGTTCGCCAGGATCTGCAGGTCAGCGCCCGCGTTCGGCCCGCCGCGCTCGTTCTCGATGTTCGCGATCAGCGCATCGACGTCGCCGTCCCGGTCCAGGTCCGCGAGGGCCACGGCCTCGCTGTTGCCGCCGCCCATCCGCCGCCCGCCGATCGACTGGCCGCTGTCGACGAACAGTTCGGGCGTCGGGTTGCTCGAGGCGCGGACGATCGGGCTGACGTTCAGCCAGACCTCGTCGGCTTCCCCTTCGTCGAAGCGGCAGAAGCCGTCCGGCGGGGCGCCGTAGTCCGCAACGAACAGATCGGGCGAGTCGTCGCCGTTGAGGTCGTCGACGGCGAGCCCCCAGCTGTTCGCGCTGCCCTGGCGCATGCCGCTGTCCACGAGGACGACGCGGTCCTTGCTGTTCGCGGGGCTCTCGTTCAAGTACACCATGTTCGGTGCGCCGCAGATGCCCGATTCGGCCACGACCGCGTCCAAGTCCTTGTCGCCATCCACGTCCGCGAGCCGGACGGCGAAGCTGTAGAGCGCCGGGAAGCGCACGCCGCTGTCGGCGAAGGCCACGGGCGGGTTTGGAACGGGCCGGTTGGCGGAGTCGGGCGTCGGCCGCAGCGGGTTGTTCGGCTCGGAGACGTTCAGCCAGACGCGGTCGATGTTCTCGCCCGGGCTCGCGCCCGCGTTCGCCTCGAAGGCGTCCAGGTCGCCGTCACCGTCCAGGTCGCCCAGCGCGACGTCGACGCTGTGCGGGCCATCGCCGCCGGGCGGCGGGACCCCCAGGCGGACGCCGCTGTCGCGGATCGCCAGCGGCTGCGCGATGGCGGCGCCGGACGGATCGTGCGTGGGCGGCGGCGTCTCGTTCAGCCAGACCTTGTTGAGCCCGGTGTTCGCGTTGAAGGCGTCCAGGTCGCCGTCCCGATCGAGGTCGCCGAGCACGACGGCGTTGCCGCGCCGTTCGCCGATCCGCAGGCCCGAGTCCGTGAAGCGCCCGCCGCCGATGTTCATCCAGATGTAGTCCGGCTGGCCGCGGTTCGTCGCCAGCGGGTGGTCGACGTCGAGCACGTCGCGCAGCGGCACGCCGAGGTCGTCGACGCCAGTGACCATTTGGTTCATCACCCAGGCGTCGAGGTCGCCGTCGCCGTCCAAGTCGCCCAGCGCGATGCCACGGCCGTCCGCGTGGCCGAGGCGCTGACCGCTGTCGGCGAACCGCGCGCGGCCGTCGTTCAGCCAGACCTGGTCGCCCGCGCCGAAACGGTCGGGATCGCCGTTCACAGCGAAGTTCGGCAACAGCTCGTCGAAACTGCCCATGCTGAAGAACGCATCCAGGTCGCCGTCGCCGTCCAGATCGCCGAGCGCGACGTCCCATGCGTTGCCGGCGGCCAAGCGCTGGCCGCTGTCCGTGAACCCGCCCTTGCCGTCGTTCAGCCAGACCTGGCTGTAGCCCTTGCAGCGCGGGCAGTCCGCGATGCGGGCGATCACGGCGTCCTTGTCGCCGTCGCCGTCCAGGTCGCCGACGGCCACGGCCACGCTCTTGCCGCCCATCGGCGCGGCGCCCATCGGCTGGGGCACCGTCGAGCCCGGCGGCAGGACGCCGCGGTCCGTGAAAGACGGGCGTGCGCCTTGCGCGGACGCCGCCGATGCGCCGACCGCCGCCGTCGCCAGAGCGGCGATGGTGGCAAGGCCGGCGATGCGGCAGAGCCAGTTCGGGGGGCGATGCATGGGCTCGGGGCTCCTGAAGCGGATGGCGACGGGTGAAACGACGGGCTCAAAGACGCTGTCGGAGGCGCCTTGCCGGCAGGACAGAGGGGCTCGTTATGGATCTCTAACCTACCGTGCATGGATTAGAACGCGCCAGTTCAGACCAGGGATACGCATCCTACACTGTTGAGCGCCTCTTTGTTCCCCCATGTCCCTGGGCATCTTGCGGGTCAGGCGTGGTATGATGCCGTCATTGAGCCCGCCCTATCCGCCAAGGACAGTGCAAATGACGGTAAACATCAACAGAAACGTCTTCTACATCGGGCTGACGGTCGTCGCCTTCGCCGTGGCCCTCGGACTGGGCGTTTACTTCGGCCGTGGCGCCGGATCGCCGGGCGGAACCGCGCAGGCGGTACCGACGGCGGCGGGTGGCGCGATCTCCGATGCGGCGGCTGGCGTGCCGACCCTGGCGATGCCGACGACGGACCCCGCGTTCGCGTCGCTGCCGCGGATCGAGATCGCCGACGCGTTCGCACGATTCGAGAAGGGCGACGCGCTCTTCGTCGATGCGCGACAGGCCTCGGAGTTCGCGGTCGAGCACGTGCCCGGCGCCGTCAACATCCCGTACACCGAGGCGGAGGCCCGCATGGGCGAGCTGCCGACGGACAAGGACATCATAGTCTACTGTGCCTGACCATCCGCACAAGAGAGCGTCCGTGCGGCGCAAACGTGGACGGATAAAGGCATGAAGAACGTCAAGGTGATGTGGGACGGCTTGAACGCGTGGAAGACAGACGGCCATCCGCTCGAGCCGGCGGCAGCAGGCGGCGGCGCAGGCGCCAGCTCGCCGGGCGCCGGGATCACGGTGGTAGCGCCGGCGATCAGCACGGTCGTGCCGGCGCCCCCGGCGCCGTAGTTCACCGGCCGCAGGCGGGGGACCCCGCCGCCGACAAGCCGTTCCGAGCGGGGATCCTCGATCCCTGAACCCGGAACACCGAACGAAAGAGCGGCCGTGACCTCACCGGGTCACGGCCGCTTCCATATCCAGGCGTAGTCGATGCCGTTTAGGCGGACGATGTGCGCCGGCGCCCGGTCGCCGACGGCCGCCAGGATCTCGTCGGGCTCGCCGATCTGGCGGTCGTCGATCATGACCACCAGCCAATCGGCCTCGCGCCACTTCTTGGGCGCGGCCACCCGTCCCA